>JAHDEF010000027.1 GCA_020628975.1 Aquimarina sp.
TTAAAATGAAACCTAATTCAAAATAAATAGTCAATTTATAAAGTCATCTTAACTTTTTTAATGCGTTAATGATTTTTCGGATAGGATAAGTTTGCCCTGTAATACTTAAAGATATTTACGATATAATCTTAAAATTCAGTCAAATGAAATTAGAAAATAAAGTGTTTATTATTACAGGAGCCTCAAGTGGAATAGGAAAAGCTACCGCTAAAAAATTCGCTGAAAATGGTGCCAAAGTGGTGCTTACAGCAAGAAGCGAAGGGAAGTTAGAAGATTTAAAATCAGAAATTGAAGCAAACGGCGGGAGTGCCTTAGTTGTAGAGGGAGATGTAACCATTTCTGAAGATATTGGAATGGTAGTACAACAAACTTTAGCAAATTTCGGAACCATACACGGAATCATTAATAACGCGGGGGTAATGCCTTTATCATATATCGAAAACCTAAAAGTAGACGAGTGGAATATGATGGTTGATGTTAATATTAAAGGTGTGTTGAATGGTGTAGCAGCAGTGTTGCCTACGTTTATTGAAAATAAAGGAGGACATATTATTAATATAAGTTCTATGGCAGCGCATCGTTATTTCCCTGGAGGGGCTATTTATTGTGCCACAAAGTCAGCTATTAAAATGTTTTCAGAAGGTTTACGTCAAGAATTGGCACCAAAATATGGCATCAATGTAACTTCAATAGAGCCAGGCTTGGTATCAACTAATTTAATGAGCACCATTACCGATGAGAAAATATTGGATATGATGAAAGGGATGGAAGATATGACGCCATTAGAATCAGAAGATATTGCCAATGCTATCTTTTATGCGGTAACACAACCCGACCGTGTAAATGTAAACGATGTGTATGTAGTACCTAGTGAGCAGCAATAACAAATTAAATCAATAACAATTTAATACCCGCTATGAACCTAGATTCGTAGCGGGTATTTTATAAATGATATTTTGATTCTTTTTACAAGAATGCTTAATCCTCAATCTTCTCAATCTCTTCGTCGATTTCTTTGTTCACGCGATTATCCACAGCGTCACCGACTCTCTCTAAAATTCCTTTGTTTTCTTCAGGAGCAACAGTTTTAGTTTCTTCTTTGATAATTACCGTTTTTTGACCTTTCTGTTCACGACATGAAGTTGCTGAAAATACAAATACCAACGCAACAATACTTAATTTTAATATATTCATAATTTATGTTTTTTGTAAAATAGTGTTGTTGACCTTCAGTTGTTTGCTGCTATCGATTAAATATTTGCTTGAATAGTATAGATTGGAGTTATTGAAACATTTTGTATCAAAATTTCCTAATTTTAGAAATAATCCATTTTTTTTGATGTGATTTGGTAGCTATAAAGCAAGAGTTTTGTTGGCTATACTAAACCTACAAAAGAAGATTAATCTTCAAGAAAAAATGATTAAACTATACAACTTACTTGTTAAAAACAGCTATCCATTTTGCTTTATTCTTAAAAAAGAAAATTTGCCCTAAAGTAAAAACTCCGCCAGAAGCAATCCCAACCATACCGAAAAAAGCAGTATTAGGGATACGTACTAACAATTCGGCGGCAAAAGCAGCGTAAAGCCCTACAACCGACCAATACATAAAACTAAAATGAAAATATTGCCAATTCTTGAGTAGCGACTTTTTAAGTATGGGAATCATTCCCATAGCTAGAGTGACAGAGCTAAAAACACTGAGATAATGGAATATTCCCCATCTGCCAAAAAGGTTATAAACCATGAAAGATGTTGCTAGTAAAACAATCATACTTACAAAATAAACATAGCCAGATTTTATATGTCTTTTTGTTCCTTTTTTTAAGAAGAGTACCTGTGCACCAAAATATAATGCAATTACAGATGATAATAAATGAATGAGTCCTGCTGGACTAGAAATAATTTGATTCATAATATTGGTTTTAAAAAGTTGCCACCAACTCTAACAATTTGCATATCGAAAGTATGTTAAGAGCCTTGAAAATCCCCCTCCGAATATGGGCTCAAAAATTATTGAAATGGCGGCTAAACTTTGTGTTGTGGTAATAGATAGATTATTTCATAATAGTAATTATATTGGATGGATTCTATATTGTGTGTAGGTATTAATTTCCTTTTTTATAATTTTTAACACAAAAAGTATAGTCGACGAAAAAGCAAAAGAGATGATGCGAAATGTCATAGAGCCTTGGTTTTAATGGATACTGATTACTTTATCTATTTTCCAGTCTTCATCGGTGTTATTCCAGACAATTATAAATTTGCTAGCTTTAGATGCACTATTAGCTTCAGCACTATTATGAAACTTATGATAACCTATTTCAATAGCTCCATAATGAGCAATAGGGTATACTTCAACTGTTTCTTGTAGAAGTTCTCGAGTTACTTTGCCACAGATGTATTTTTGGGTAGATGCTATGATTGCTTTTTTAGAAGTCATTAGCCCTGCTTTATCATGAAAAAACTCGATGTCATTGCTATAAAAGTCTTCTTGTTTCTTTAGATTGCAGGTATTGTAAGCTTCGAAAAACTGTTTGTCTAAAGAAAGTATTTCGTCATATAGTTTTTGATTAGATGAGGTGTATGGGGTTATCTTTTCAGGAATCGTTATTTTTTCACCTGTTTCTATTTCAAGGATTTCGGTACCGTATTTTCCTAAATATTTGGGGAGTAAATCGAAATATGTTTTGTATCCGTTATCAGCATTAGTAAAGATTAATAACCCTTGTTTCGTTTCAGGAAATATAATAGTCATAGCATGTGCACCATAGTCAGCACCTCCATGTGTCAATGCATAGTTGCCATCTTTAAAATGATACTTTTCGAATCCTAATCCATAATGTTTACCATTCAGTGATGCTGTTTGGTCAGTAATCATATCATTGAAAACTTCTTCTGATAGGCCTTCGCTATTGATAGCACTAATTAGAAAAGTACTGTAATCTTTTATGGTTGTTAATAGATCGTCCGCACCATTATTTATTTTTCTTTGATGTGTAGGATAGCTATTACCTACCTTATCATAGCCTTTAGCTACTCTAGAGGCATCTATGTTTTCATTCCATATGTATTGGGTGTCTTCCATTTTTAATGGATCAAAAATGAGTTCTTTTGCGAGTTGATTTAGAGTTTTATTGAATTTGCTTTCCAAAGCTTTACGCAAGTATTCAAAACCTTCACCTGAATATTGGTATTGGGTTCCTGGTTCGAATAGAAATTTTAGCTTACCTTCTCGCCAATTAGGAAAACCTGATTGATGACTGATCAAGTGTCTAGTGGTGATAATTTTAGCTCGTTTGTCGTTTTCAATATCTTTATCTATCCAAAATTTATATAAGGGTTCATCTAAATTCCATTTACCTTGACTAACTAATTTTAAGGCGACCATGGCGGTAACAGGCTTTGTCACAGAAGCTACATTGAAGATAGTATTATAAGGTGCTTTTTGTCCAGAATCTAATTGTCCATAGACTTCTATTTTGCTAAGTTCCCCGTTAGTAATGATACCCAAACCTAAAGCAGGTATATTATTTTCATTTAGGAATGTTTCTAGTTCAGACTTATTGATTGTTTGAGAAAAGGAAGGCATTGATATAAATAGAAGAGTAATAGATAGAATGATTTTTTTCATTGAAAATGATTTCTTTTGTTATACCCCAAAAGTATAGTAGCACATATTTTTTTGTATTACCTAAAAGTGTAGTACACACTTGATATTTAAAAACTACCCTTTTGGGTAGTTTTTAAATATTTTTTATTTTATTTAGGAATTCGTTTAAGAAAACGATTTCAGAAAAAACCATATGCGCTTATGAATTCCATGGACGAATTTTTCGATAATAGAAATACGATAAAGGGTATTACTCACTATGAAATTGCGCAAGCCACAAGTTACTTAGAGCCTATTATTGCTATTTCTAGAGCCACATATAATAGTATTTATGTTATTGATTATTTCAAACAAGGCTTTGATTATGTATCAGATAATCCATTGTTTTTATGTGGAAACACCGCCGAAGAAGTGTTAGCTATGGGGTACGATTTTTATGGAAAACATGTTCCAGCTGAAGACTTAGAGTTACTATTAAAAATTAATACCGTAGGGTTCGATTTCTATGAAAACATTCCTATAGAAGAGCGTAAAGATCATGTGATCTCCTATGATTTTAGATTAAATGCTGAAGGTGGAAATACCATCTTGATCAATCAGAAACTAACGCCACTATTTTTGACCAAAGAAGGTAAAATATGGAAAGCCCTTTGTATTATTTCATTGTCTAGCGGGCGAAGCTCGGGTAATGTTGAGATTCATAAAAAAGGAGGCAACACCATCTACAAATATGATCTTGAACGTAATTTTTGGAAAACCGAAGAAAAAATTATTCTTACTGACCGAGAAAAAGAAATTCTTCGATTTTCCACCCGTGGCTATACCATAAATGATATTGCCAAACATATTTTTGTATCTCCTGATACGGTTAAGTTTCACCGTAAAAAGCTTTTCGATAAATTAGAGGTAGCCAATATTTCGGAAGCTATTTTCTGTGCTACCAATAATAAGTTGATCTAATTACTTTTTTACCGTAACAAAAGCTGCAGGTAAATTCCACAAATCTTTGGCAAAAGAAATATTGATGATTTCGAAACCTTCTTGTACTTTTTTGTTAACGATTTTTTCTACGTGTTCTGCAAATTATTTAGTAGAACAACCTTTTGCTTTGATGTTTAAGATGGAGTATTTCATAACAGTTAAATTTTTGATTATGCTTAATAATGCTGTTTATAGTTGTTCTAATTGGTATCCTTGTTTTTCTAGTTGATAGATTAGTCCTTCTTCTCCATAAAGGTGCGCTGCACCAACAACAATAAACGAAGTGTTATCTTCACTATATATAGTTGGAATTTTTTCCATCCAATTACGGTTACGTTGCGTTAGTAGTATATCGTATAATTTTGGATAGTCATTTTCCCAAAAATTAAATAACGTATTCATTTGTTCACTGCCGCCAGATTTAAAAGCAGTAACGATTTGAGTCATATAATCCTCTAGCTGACCTAAATCTTTATACTGCTTTTGTACAAGTTCATCAATATGATCGGTTTCAAAAAATAGCATAAAACCTAATTGTTGTTCTGGTGTTTCAAGATGCCCGATAGTTTTACCTAGTTTTTTAGCTTCTTGCCCTAAAAAGATATCTACTCCACTAGCTATATCATAGCCCAGCTTCATTAGCATATTCATACTAATCAGCATACTTCCTAGCATAGGTTTCATCATCATTACTTGTTCTGTAGGAATAGCATTAGCTTTACAAACCTTGTCAACCAATTGATAGGTATCTTCGGATATATAGTCTTTCAAAGTTTTACCACCGGGGATTCTTCCTTCTAGCATCATTTTTTGAGCAATTTCAGGATTTTTAAAGGCATCTATATCGGTTTCGAAAATGATGTTATCGGCATTTTTTAAAGCCATATCATAGGCCAATGGTAATGGGTAGTCCGATTTTCTAAGTGCATGAACACTACCACCAAGGTAATTTGTTTTTCCATTTTTAGTGACTTTCCAAACGTGTCCTTTTGAGGTGTTTTCTTGTGCGTGGGTTGAAGCTCCTAAGCTTAAGGTAGCTAATAACGAAATGATTAATTTTTTCATGATTTTTTTATTTAAGTGAGGCTGTCTAAAAAGTTAAGCATGTTGTAATCGTACATTTAATGAAGTTAAAATGTGGTTTGATTATCAGTAAATTAACAGACTTCGACTATCGCTCAGCCTTCGATTACGGTAGTATTTTATTTCCAGGCTTCGACTACGCTCAGCCTTCGATTACGTCTTCACTTGGAAGATTGGTGCACGAACCCTGAGCGAAGTCGAAGGGTGGCACTCGTATGAATTATCTCAATTCTAAATGGTACTTATATTATTTTCAAATTGCGTTTACAAGTCAGGCTTCTACTTTCGCTAAGCCTTCGTCAATAGTATTTTTTAAACAACCTCACAGAGGTTTATATTTTAATATGGTTTTGTTTTGGATACTTGTTTGATAATATATTTTACCTTGTGTTTAAGCAATCAGAGCCTTGACACTTATCGCATAGCGAAAGGCAATTACATATTAATATCAACTACTAGTTACTAGGTTTTGTTAATTAGGTATATGTGACTCGTTATAGCCATTGCGATCGAGTTTTGAATCTTCTGAAACGTTGAAATTATCAGTTTTAGCAAAAATATTTTCCAGATAGATTTCAGAATGGCTAGAAGCATCAATATTTAATTCATTAGTATGTGTCGATGGACCATGATAAAAAGTAACTTGACTGTTTTTCGAGGCAATATCTAATTGCCCTACTTCAATACCGTGTAAACAAAACCAACTGTTTTTATCTATATCAACGTTCAGCTTTGGTAATTTATTAGCTAAAATATAGCTACGACTTTTAGTAGTTTTAATTGAAGAAATTGTATCGTAATGCACTACAATATTTCTAAAGCTACTGGTACCATTTCCCCACAAAGCCGAAAAGTCGTTTTTTTGGAGTGAATTACTGTAGGAGATATACAGCGTGTCATTTTTAACGTGACTTTCAATTTTATCAGTCATGTAGTTTCCATATCGGATAGATCTAGGCCCCATTCCTTGTACCAATTTTGTGATTCCCACATTATTTCCGTTAATAACAACATGGCTAAATGGATCTAGATTTTGCTTAATATTATAAGCGCCGAACCGATCGGTAGTATCAATTTTTTCGACTTCATTTTTTAATGCTATTTTTTCGTAAGTGATTACCCCTACTAAAAAGCTAATTAATAGTATAGTCAGTATTTTATAAATTTTCATCGGTATTTTCTTTTATAAATTCTTGATATAATTGCATCAATTCTTCTTGTTTAATGTTTAGCAATTGCATAGTTTTAAAAAACTCGGGTAAGGTTTCTTTTAAAAATTCTTGTTTTTTTGAATTCATTACCTGCTTTGCTGCCCCTTCTGCTACAAAATATCCTCGACCACGTTTGGTGTAAATGATTTCTTGTTGTTGCATCCATTCGTAGGCGCGTTGCACCGTATTTGGGTTTACTTCCATAGTAATTGCCGTTTCACGAATACTTGTTATTTTTTCTTCCTCAGCCAATTCTCCCTTCAAAATGCGATCGCAAAGTGCTTCTGCAATTTGTTCGTAAATGGCTTGCTGTTTTTTAAATGCACCACTCATACCTCATATTCTTTTAATTTAAAATAATGAATTGCCCACAGCATTAGTAAGGTCGGCAAGCCGATATATAAAAACATATCATCTAAAGTCCATACATGTTCGATACTAAAGTTTTCATATTTTTCAAAGGGGTTGGGTAAAGTAACACCCTGAAATGGAATTCTTGTCCAAGTGTCTCCCGTAACAGGGTTACTTTTAAAGAAAAACCAATCTAACACCCAGTTTAAAGGGAATAACACGAAGGCAATCAACATACCAATACTTCTCCAGTTCCATTTTTTAGAATCGTTTTTTAAATAATCTGTACAGATAGTAGAAATGCTTATTAAAGTAAACAATGTCATTATTTTTAGAAAAGGGAGATTTTTAAATACTCCTCGAATTTCCAAAGCGGTTGCTTCTTCCGAAAATAAATTATTGAATACAAATTGTTGTGTACCATACATAAGCAGTAAACTAGTTACTGTAAAACCAACGCTAATAATTAAAATATCAAACAACCATTTTTCTGCTGTTGTAGCTGGTATTTGCAAGTAACTAATGGTAACATTTGTGTTGTGAAATCTTCTTTTAAAAATATATTGAAGCAGTATAAACAAACCGAAAAAGGACATTACAAAAATGAAAAAATCCATTAACAAAAAGAAAATATTAGTTTGTCCTTGATTCATATTGGCTCCTATACTTTCATTAGCTACCGCCCAAATGAAACTACTCATAAGTAACAAGACTATCGTATAAATAACAAAATATACAGCTATAGATTTCCAGTTTTGTTGAAAGAATAACCTTGTTAAACTTCCAAAACGTTTTAAACTAAAATGCATAATTATAGATTAGTTGGTTAAGTGTTTTTTTATGATTTCAGGTTTTTCAATACAGGTTTGAATAAAAAACTCGATGGGTAAATCGCTAAAATCGTTAGTGGTGTTAAGTGTTAAAGCCTCAATACCTCGAATGCCTGATTTATAGTTCAGTAAACTATCTTTTGGTAAAGCATCTTTGTTTTCGTAGGTAGTCAGTTTTACCTTTTGCGATAGCTTATAAATGCTTTCATCAACCAGTATTTTTTTATCGTGCACTAATAGTACATGATCGATAATTTGATCTAAATCTCTCGCTTGATGGGTAGAAATGATCACTATTTTATCGTTGGTCATTTGCTGAAGCATCAATTTTCTAAACTGATCTTTTGACGGAATATCTAATCCGTTAGTAGGCTCATCTAATAATAGTATTTTGGTATTACAAGCCATAGCAAAAGCCAAATGGAATTTCTTTTGTTGCCCAAAAGACATATTATTTAAACTTTCAGAAGCATCAATTTTTAAAATTTTTAGATATTCATTCAATTTACTTTCTGAAAAATTGGGGTAGAATACCGAATAGATATTGATGTAAGTAGCAATTTTCATTTTGGGTAATTCTACCGCATCGGGCACAAAGAAAATTTGTTGAAAAAAGCCAAGCTTTCTATCCTTTGGCTGAAAACCATTGAGTTTAATAGTACCCTCTTTGGGGAAATTCATTCCAGACAAGGTGTGTAACAACGTGGTTTTTCCACTTCCATTAACCCCAAAAAGTCCGTAGATTTTTCCCTGTGCTAATTCTGTACTTAAGTTAGATAGTATAGGTTTTTTCTTTTTGTAGTAAAAACTAAGGTTATCAATATGTATCATAATTTAGTGTATTAGTTATCTAGTACACTACAAATATAAATACATTTTTAACTTAAAAACAATAGGTTAGCGAAATTTTTATGTAAAAGGTTAGCATTACTGAAATTGATTATTGAGTGAAGTGTAGTATTTACTTAGGTTAAAGCCATATTTATGATAGATTTTTTGTGTGTAAAATAATTTGACATAGTGACTTATAGATAAATGTTTTACTATAAAAATGTCTTCTTTTGATTTCCAGACTTCGACTTCGCTCAGCCTTCGTTTGCGTTTTACTTCGAAAATTTGGTACACGAACCCTGAGAGGAGCCGAAGGGTGGTTTTCGAATAAGTGAGTTTAAATCCGAAGGGTGGTTTTCGAATAAGTGAGTTCAAATCCAAAGGGTGATTATATCAGGTGGCAACATATACAATTAAAATTAAAGCCTAAAAATTACCACCGCTTTAACAAACGATAGCTATAGATCCGTGTATTTTAGAGACTAAAATAATTTCTTGCCAAAAGTAACAACACATACTAAAATTCCTATTTGGGTTAAAGATTGGTTTCAACAAAAAGACTGGAAAATTTTTCCGTTTCAAAAGCAAGTTTGGCAATCTTTTTTAGGAGGAAAACACGGTTTGTTGAATGCTCCTACGGGGAGTGGGAAAACCTTAGCATTATGGATTCCGACCGTGATTCAATACACACAAACTTACCCTAATTATAGAACAAGAACTCACAAAGGTTTACTAGCTATTTGGATAACTCCTTTGCGAGCCTTAGCTCAAGAAATTAAACAGGCTACCGAACGTTTTGTAGCAGAAAATGAAATTCCATTATCGGTAGGTATTCGAACAGGTGATACTTCAACCAAAGAACGGGCTGCCCAAAAACGTAAAATGCCCAATTTGCTAATTACTACGCCAGAAAGTTTACAGTTGCTATTAGCTTCAAAAGCTTATGACAAAACATTTCAAGGGACGACTTCTATTATTATTGACGAGTGGCATGAATTATTAGGAACAAAACGTGGGGTACAAATGGAATTGGCCCTATCTCGCTTAAAAACTATTGCTCCCAAGATGCGAATTTGGGGTATTTCTGCTACCATTGGTAATTTAGAACAAGCACGAGAAGTTTTGCTAGGTTTCAACAGTGCTGCTTTAACAAGCTCCGTTTTGGTGAAAGCCAATATTCAAAAGAAATTAGAAGTACTTTCTATTGTTCCTGATGAAATGGAAACTTTTCCTTGGCGAGGGCATTTAGGATTACATTTATTAGATGCCGTTATTCCTATTCTAAAAAACAGCAAAACGACCTTGCTTTTTACCAATACCCGATCGCAATGTGAAATATGGTTTCAAAAAATATTAGAAAAGTATCCTGAATTTGCTGGTGAACTAGCGATGCATCATGGAAGTATCAATAAGGAAACACGATTATGGGTAGAACAAGCCATTCGAAATAAAAGTTTGAAAGCGGTGGTGTGTACTAGTAGTTTAGATTTGGGCGTTGATTTTGCTCCTGTAGAAACAATTATACAAATAGGAAGCCCTAAGGGAGTAGCTCGATTTTTACAGCGAGCGGGTAGAAGCGGTCATCAACCTGGGAAAACAAGTCGTATATACTTTTTACCCACTCATGCGCTAGAATTAATCGAGGCATCGGCACTTAAAAAAGCGGTTAAAGTAAATGAAGTTGAGGATCGAATACCTTATTTAAATAGCTTCGATACCTTAATTCAATATTTAATAACCTTAGCGGTTTCCGATGGTTTTTTTCCTGAAGAAATTTATCCTGAAATTCGATCTACTTTCTGCTTTCAAGCAATAAGTCTTCAGCAATGGCAATGGGTGTTAGGTTTTATTACTTACGGAGGAGAAAGTTTACAAACTTATGATGAATATAAAAAGGTTAAAATTGAAGAAGATGGAAGGTACAAAGTCCATCATCGAGGAATTGCAATGCGTCACCGTTTACAAATAGGTACCATAGTTAGCGATGCTGTGCTATCCGTAAAATATATAAAAGGGGGATTTATTGGAAGCATAGAAGAATGGTTTGTTTCTAAATTGAATCCTGGCGATGTATTCACTTTTGCAGGTAGAAATTTGGAATTTGTCCGTATTAAAGGAATGCAAGTGCAAGTTCGAAAGTCAAAACAACGAACGGCTAAAATTCCCAGTTGGATGGGAGGGAGAATTAGTCTTTCTTCAGAAATGAGTGATTTGCTAAGAGAAGAATTGTATTTAGCAAATACCGAAAATCAATCATTGGACTTATTGGCTTTGTCACCCATATTTGAGCAGCAGCGGAAAGAATCTATAGTACCGACTCACACTCAGTTTTTAATAGAAACCTTTAAAACCCGTGATGGATTTCATACTATTTTTTATCCATTTGAGGGAAGGTTTGTACACGAAGCTTTAGGTAGCTTATTGGCGTACCGTATCAGTTTATTAAGTCCAATTACTTTTTCTATAGCATTTAACGATTATGGGTTCGAGTTGCTATCAGATCAATATTTAGATGTTCAAGAAGTTTTAGATAACAATCTATTCAGTCTTGATTATGTTACAGAAGATTTACAAAAAGGAATTAATGCGACTGAAATGGCAAAACGAAAATTTCGTGATATTGCTGTAATCGCAGGTTTGGTTTTTACGGGATATCCTAATAAATTAATAAAGCAAAAACACTTGCAGTCAAGTTCGCAATTATTATTTCAGGTATTCAAAGATATGGAACCCGATAATTTATTATACCAACAAGCGATCACCGAAACTTTCGAACATCAACTACAAACAGGAAGATTAATTCAAGCTTTAGAACGCATCGATAACCAAGAATTTGTATGGAAAGCTTGTGAAAAGCCCACGCCGTTTTCATTTCCGATTATAACCGACCGACTTCGAGAGAAAATGTCTTCAGAAAAATTAGCCGATCGTATTCAGCGTATGTTGAAACAAATGAGAAAATAAAAAAATTACTAATTACCGTATTTCAAAAGGGATAAATTTTGGGAAGTAGTCGTTTTAGCTTTTATCGCAAGTAGTATTAGTTTCTAAAATATTAATTCCAGGATCATTATACTTTACACATTCGAATCTAGGATCGGTGATACGTATACTATTATCAGTAATTGATATATTTTGACAGCCAGCATCGATTCTAAAACCATTTGCAGTCGAAGTATTAATTATATTACCTACAAATTTAGCCTCGCTTGCATTGACTAAGCGTATTCCGCCCTCGGTAATTTGGTTGTTTATAAAATCAAATCCATGAGAGTTGCTAAAAGTAGAAGTGCCAACAGTGTTAATATTATTATGATTAAAGATCAATTTGAAATCAGATGTGGTACTTTCTGCGTTTATATTTACAAATTTTAAAGGGGTACGAAGTACTTGGATACGATTTCCCATTTCAGTAGCATCTCCTCCAATAGTTACGTCATCCATATAAACTACGTTAGGGTGGCTTACAATACCGTCGCTACCATCGCGGTCACTTTTAATGGTGTTGCTATAAAATTGAGAATTACGTATTGATTCAATAGAAATACCAGTTTTGGTATTATTTATAATGTTGCTATAAACTTCTAAATCCTTATTAGATGCTACTATTCCTATAGAAAAATCATTAATAGTATTTCCGTAAACTTTATTATCAAAATTGCGATCAAATAAATCACTCCGTCCAGCAACAATAGCAATACCATTTGTTTTATCGATATCCTTAGTTGCATTTAGTGTATTGTTACGAATGATACTTCCGATAGAAGTAGAATAAGAAATAGAGCGCTCGAATGTGTTTTCTTCAATAGTCACACGGTCGCCTGTATGTACAGTTACGGCACCTACACGGCTTCCTGTTTCGGTATTATTTCGTATCGTTATATCTTCAGCTATTTCTGAAATACCACGTGGATTACCGTGGCGCACGGCTTCAACATCGATAGCAAATCCAGGGGCAACACCACGCGATGCATTTGTATGAATACTAGCATCAATAAATGCATTATTTTCGACAACGATGTTTCTACCATCGGTTATCGAAATATGGTTTCTTCGGTTTCTAATAAATGTATTGTTAGTTATAGTTACATTATCGCAAAACGTATAAAAAGGATCAAAGGAATGGCCTACAGCATGTACATCAACGCCATCACCAGTTGCATCCATAAAAGTCATGTTTTTAACGGTAGAATTTTTCGTGCCAGTAATTCTTAATAAATGTCCCCATTCGTGTGTGCTGCTTATTGTTAAATAATCGTGCGTATCTCGATCACCGTGTAACACGCCACCGTCAATAGTAATGTTTTCTCCTTGAAATGTAGCCAGTAAAGTTGGTCGAATAGCAGCATTAGGCTGCATTCTTAAATGCGTGTTGGATGTCATTTTTAAGGTGAAATTTGAAGGAATAGTTATAGCAGCTATGGAAGGGCGTAAAGTTTCTGGCTCATCTACATTGAAATAGGCATCCATTTTATCGATAACAAATTGTAAAGCACCTAAAGCTTGCATACGATGCATTGTTTCTTCTAAAATATCACGATTGGCACGGGCTGTTTGGTCAGAAACCATACCTTCAGTAATATTCCAACGATTAGGGTGGAATATAAAGCTGTTTTCGGTTAGACTAACTTCACCTGAAATATGTAGTTCGTGATGTAATAAATCACCATCAATTTTGTTATTCCCCTCAAATTGTAAGGTACCATCAAGTAACATACCGCCTTCATATTTTAAGATAACTCCTTTAGGAATACTTATAATTTGTTGGGTGAGGTTAATATTACAATCAATAATTAGGATTTCATTTTCTTGTAAAGCATCCCAATCGATTTCGCAGTTTTTAGGCGGAGTTGATGCTACAGGGGGCTCTATAGGGTTTTCGGCCTCCTCACTAGGGTTTTGCGAAATATCATCATTTACAATAATATCAGTTTCATTTTTCGAGCATGAAATTGAAAAAAGCAGCGTAGCAAGTATACAGAAGCTTACTAGTACTAATTTATGAGGAAGATAAAGATGCTTCATGGTTGGAGTTATGATTTATAGTATAACGTTTATTTTGTAAATAATGTATACGGTTAAATATTTAATAAGCATTTTAGAGTTTTTTGATTTTTCAGAACAAAGAAAGTGAGTCTAGCTAGACGGTAAAGCTGTAATTATTTTCTTAGAATAGTATATGTTTTGCGATT
>JAHDEF010000028.1 GCA_020628975.1 Aquimarina sp.
TTACAGAAGAAGCCACACAACTTTTTATATCGTACGTAGGATATCAAAAAAAAGCGATCGATATAAAAAGTATCAGCAACGAGACTTTAAATATTGAACTTACGCCTATTGCAGAAAATCTTGACGAAGTTATCGTGAAAGCCAATAGCACGGTAACAGATATCAAAACACCACAAATGAGTGTTAATAAACTTTCGGCTAAACGCATAAAAGAAATGCCAGCGCTGTTTGGTGAAGTTGATGTTATACAATCATTACAATTACTTCCTGGGGTAACTAATGGGGGAGAAGCTTCATCAGGATTCAACGTAAGGGGTGGTGCCGTTGATCAAAATTTAGTGTTGCTTGATGAAGCCCCACTTTACAATACCTCACATTTTTTTGGACTCTTCTCTGTTTTTAATGCCGATGCAATTAAAGATGTAACGTTATATAAAGGGGGAATTCCTGCTAATTTTGGAGGGCGGGTTTCTTCTATTTTAGATGTGCGCCAAAAGGAAGGTAACAATCAGCAAATTAAAGGATCAGGAGGCATTAGTATTATTTCTAGCAGATTGGCATTAGAAGGGCCCATAAAAAAAGATAGAGGTTCTTTTTTAATTGCGGGTCGAGCTACTTATGCGGGGTTAATTTTGCGATTAATGAATAACAAAAATCGTATTGGATTTTATGATTTAAATACTAAGGGGTCTTATAAATTAAACGATAATAATAAAATTTTCTTATCAGGTTATTTCGGAAATGACAATTTTACGATCGATAAATTACTTAGCAATCAATACGGAAATGCTACATTAAATTTCCGATGGAATCATATATTTTCAAATAAAGTTTTTTCCAATTTATCGGCTATTTACAATCAGTATTATTACAATTTAGGAATCGATTTTATCAATATCAATTGGGATTCGAACATTCAAAACGCTAACCTTAAATACGACCTCAATTATTATTTAAATTCGAATTGGAAAATTCAAACTGGATTCAATGGACTGTATTATAAATTCAATCCAGGAGAAATTTCAGCAAAAGAGGGAAGTAGTGCTATCAACGACACAAAACTTGATCTTAAAAGAGCTTTCGAGCCTGCTATTTATGCGAGTATAAAAAATACGATTGGGAATCGTTTTGAAATGGAATACGGGTTACGGTACAGTGCTTTTTTAAGATTAGGGGGACAGTCATTAAACACATACGCCAATAATCAACCCCTTACTTATAATCCATTAATTCAAATATATGAACGTGCAAATGCCACAGGAAAAGAAAATTTTGGAATTAAAGATGTCATAGAAACATTTCATGGATTAGAACCCCGTTTTGGAGCATCGTATCAATTAAATGATAATACATCCATTAAAGCCAGCTACCAGCGCACGAACCAATATATACATCTTATTTCTAATACCATTTCACCCAACCCTATAGATATTTGGGCGCCAAGTGGTCGATTTATTAAACCGCAACGTTCTAATCAATATGCTTTGGGTTTCTTTAAGAATTTTAAAGAAGATAATTACTCGCTAGAGGTTGAAGGCTATTATAAAAACATAGACAACCGTATTGATTATATAGATGGAGCTGAACTAATTGCTAACAATACTATAGAAACCGAAATTCTTCAAGGAGAAATGCGTGCTTATGGTGCTGAATTTTTACTTAAGAAAAATCAAGGGCGATTTACAGGCTGGTTAAGTTATACATGGTCAAAATCACAACAGCGTGTACCAGGTAGAACACCTATTGAAACAGGAATTAATAACGGGCAGTGGTATAACACCCCTTTTGATCGTAGGCATGATGTTTCAATTACGGGGCTTTATAAAATAAATGACAAATGGCGCATGAGTGCAAATTTCGTGTACCAAACGGGGCGACCTACAACATACCCTACGGGAAATTTTCAGTTCGATAATCTTAGTGTTCCTATTTTTAGTAATCGATATGGCGAGCGATTACCCGATTACCACCGCTTAGACCTTTCCGTAACTTATAATCCTACAGAAAAGAAAATAAAATTTTGGGATGGTGAATGGGTGTTTAGTGTTTATAACGCTTATGCTCGAAAAAATGCTTCGTCAATTAATTTTTCGGAGAATGAAACTACAGGAAAAAACGAGGCACGACGACTTTCTATTTTCGGAACATTTTTACCAACAGTTACTTATAATATCACATTTTAATACTATTTATTATGAAATCAATTTTTAAAATAGGTTTAATAGCATTTTCATTTGTAATACTAAGCTGTGATGGGTTTTTTGAAGATAAAGCAATTGATGTGTCTTTAGAAAATGCAAAACCAAGACTAGTTGTAGAAGCATTAATTAACTGGGAAAAAGGCACTATAGGGAATAATCAACAAATCTTATTATCAAAATCATCAAATTTTTTTAGCTCATCTAAGAGAATTCCTGCTACTGGCGCTTCAGTAAGTATTGAAAATACTAACGGAGATGTTTTTGATTTTATAGACAATAATGATGGCTCCTATACGACCACACAATTTGAACCAATACTAAGGGAGAAATACACATTGATTATTAATTTTGAAGGGGAAGAAATTAGAGCTATTGAAACATTATTACCAGTGCCCGATATAGAAAATATAGGACAAGATGAGTTTGAGGTTTTGGGAGAAAAAATTCCTGTAGTAACTTTTACCTTTCAAGATATTTCTGAAGAAGAAAACTTTTTCTTTTTTGAATTTTTTCCAGATTTTCAACCAGAAAAAGATACTGATTTTTCTGACGATGAATTTCAAGATGGGAATGAAATCGAAGTTGAATTTTCAAGTAGCTTCGAAATACCAAATAGCGATGGAGAAATCCGAGAATTTAAACAGGGGGATGTAATTGATTTTGCATTGTTTGGTATTTCTGAACAGTTTTACAATTACTATGGAATTATTAACGACCAAGCAGACCCTGACGGAGGACCATTTTCGTTGCCACCAGCACAAGCGAATGGAAATTGTATTAATATAACAAATCCAGAAAATCGTCCTTTAGGTTATTTTAGATTAAGTGAGGTTTCTAAAGCAAGTTATACCTACGAATAATACAATACGTTTTAAGTAGTTGTTTGAAGCGCACAATCGTAATATGAAAATTCATATTAACCTGAGTTCGATTAATATTTTCATTATAAAGCACTGATTATTATTTGTTTTCAAATTAATTATTGTATTCTGCAAGGTCTTTAGGACCTTGTAGATATAAAATTAAGAAGATTAAAAAACCTACAAGGTTTTTTAATCTTCTTAATTATCAAGTAACAAGTAATACAGTTTTACGATTAGAAATCTCGTGTAAATAAGTTTAATGATTTTTAATTATCAATAAGAACATTAATTAGTAAGGTGTCAAAAATCATTGACCAAGGTTTTGAATGGTAGCTTCAATATCAGGCCATTCTACAGTATTTCTCCAAAAATTATCATCGTGCTTTTTCCAGTCCTTAGGTTGTTGTGATTTAGATTCATCTACATTTTCGTAAACAGAACTACTTATAGATTGCCGATCTAAAACTACATAGTCATATCGGCTTTGAAAATTTCCTTTAAGTACCATGTCAAACTTTACTTTATTTTGAGTTCGTCGTCCTTTAACATGTTTATTTTTTTCAACAATTACAAACGGGCGATCGATACCAAATTCAATATTCGCAATTTTTTTGATGTACTTAATATCATACATTTGATCACTGTTTTTCTCAAAAGCAATTGTACCTTGATTGCTTTTTTCTTTAAAACTTAAGCCTAATAGTTTAAATGAAAACAATGTTTTAATGCTGCTAAAGTCAGCTTTCAAAATTGAATAGTCATCTTGATTTATATATAATTTTCCTGCGTATTTTTTCTTCGATTTTGGTTTAAAACTTAATACATAAACATCGGTATCATCAATAACAGAATCATCTAAATATTCAAAATCATATTTGTTAGAATCACTTAAAAAATCAATATCACTATCTTTTCTTAAAAAAACATCTTCAAAAACGTCTCCTAACATCTCTTTTCTATCGTTTAGAAAAAAATTAGCTTGCTTTTTAGCATTCCCCATATCATTTCTAACATCTACAACTTCTCCATCTTTCAAAAAGGCTTCGTTGGCATCCGTTTTAAAGCTTAATAAGCCTGTTCTAATTTTGAAATAAGAGTCAGATTTTACATGATTATTGACAATGGCCTCCAGTTTTTTGTAGTAGTTTTCTAGGTATCCGTTACTTTCGGTATCATAGGCTTTGTAACCTTGTTTTATGAGTAATTTTTGTTTTTTAAGGTTTCCATAATGATTTCCCATAATTTCCGTAAGAAAATCATTTTCTTTAGGCATTTCAGCAATCATCATTTTGGCGAAGTCATCATCAAATTCGGCAATTGTACTTTTTTTGATGTGAACATCGAGTTGTTCGACACCACCCTCATCTTTTTGTCTTAAGAAAAAATGTTTGTTCGTTATATCAAAATTATAATTATCAGTCACATGAGCCTGTACTGAATCTATAATTTGAACAGCGGTTAGAAGTGCGTTTTTAGAAATGACAACTTCAGACAATGATTTAGGAGTAGGCTTCATCGCTACACGAGATGATATTTCTTTAAGGTAGATCGCACGATGATCATATCCTACGTGGGAAAAATGAATAACTTCTTTAATTCCTTTTAAAAATTCTTTATTAAAGCTTCCATCACTTTCAGAAACCATACCCTCGTTTTTTTCCCCCCAAGTAATGTTGACTCCTGCAAGTGGTTTTTGAGATACTGCATCAATAATAATGACTTTGTTTTGAGCCCCAAGAGAAGTACTAGCAGCCAGTAAAATAAACAACAATTTTAGATGCATAGTTTTTTTATTAAATAAACGAAAAGAAGAGCATATGCTGACAAAAAAAGGAAGGCTAAACTGATATTTAACCTTCCTTTTACATTTATTTTTGTTTGCAGTGTGCGTATTTGTACTAATAGTTACAGCTCTCTACAACAAATCGTCAGATTCTTTCATCTTTTCGGTGTTTTCAACCAATTGTAATTCGTCGAGTATTTTTTGGATATCACCATTTACAATATTTTGTAAATCGTAAAGTGTTAAATTGATTCTATGATCAGTTACACGACCTTGCGGATAGTTGTATGTTCTAATTTTAGCAGAACGGTCACCACTAGAAACCATACTTTTTCTTTTAGCAGAATCGGCTTCCATTTTCTTAGCTAGCTCTAATTCGTATAGACGCGAACGTAGTACTTTTAACGCTTTTTCTAAGTTTTTATGAGAAGATTTCTGATCTTGGCAGCTAACAATCATCCCTGTAGGTTCGTGGTGTAGTTTGATGGCAGAATAGGTGGTGTTCACCGATTGTCCTCCTGGTCCGGTTGAAGTAGTTCTTTCAATACGAACTTCAGTCATATCTAATTCTACATCAAACTCTTCAGCTTCTGGTAAAACCATTACCGTTGCAGCACTAGTGTGTACACGTCCTTGAGTTTCCGTTTGTGGAACACGTTGTACACGGTGTACCCCAGCTTCAAATTTTAGAGTGCCATAAACATCTTCCCCATTAACTTCAAAAATTACCTCTTTAAAACCACCACTAGTACCTTCGCTTGCGCTTACTAAACTAGTTGACCACCCCTTGCTAGCACAATATTTAGTGTACATACGATAAAGATCACCAGCAAAAATACTAGCTTCATCACCTCCTGTACCTGCACGGACTTCAACTACACAGTTTTTAGCATCTTCCGGGTCTTTTGGTACAAGCATGAAACGAATTTTTTCCTCCAAAGCAGGTAGCGCCTCTTTGGCTTCGTCTAATTCCATTTTGGCCATTTCTACCATTTCAGCGTCACTACCGTCAGCTATAATTTCTTGAGCCTCTTCTATATTGTTTGTAAGATTAACATAAAGCTCTCTTTGATCCATAAGGGCTTTTAAGTCCTTGTATTCTTTGTTAATTTTTACGTAACGTTTTTGATCGGAAATAATATCAGGTTGAATGATTAAATCATTGATTTCATCAAAACGTTGTTTTACTATATTGAGTTTGTCAAGCATATTTGCAAAAAAAATGTGGGCAAATTTAGTTAAAATTAAAGACTTTTTTCTCAACTAAATCCATAGAAATATAATAGCTATAACTAGTAACCAACATTTATTAAATAGTTGAAATTTAAAGTTATTTAAGAAGTTGAATCAGCTCTTTTATACCTTCACTTGCTCCTTTCTTTATTAATTGTATGGAAGCGTTTATTCCATCAGCAGGGTTAGGGTCAATGTAAAAAACGTCTGTGTTTTCAGAGGCATATTCGTATAAACTAGCTGCCGGATATACTTGTAGCGAAGTACCTATTATTACAATAATATCAGCAGTTTCAATCACTTCTATAGCTTCTGATAATGCGGGTACTGCCTCGCCAAACCAAACAATATGTGGTCTCAATGGGTAGCCGTTAGGGTCTTTGTTTTTTTCTGTTAAGTCCTTTTCCCAATTTAAAATATATTGACTGTCGACAGTACTTCGTGCTTTTCTGAGTTCACCATGTAGGTGAAGTACCTTAGTGCTCCCTGCACGTTCGTGAAGGTCATCTACATTTTGGGTAATAATTGAAATTTGATAATTTTTTTCTAATTCAGCAAGTAATTGATGTCCTTTATTGGGTTTTACATCAAATAGTTGTTTGCGGCGCTGATTATAAAAGTCATATACCAAACTAGGATTTTTTCTAAATCCTTCGGGAGTGGCGACTTCCATTACATCATGCCCTTCCCATAGGCCATCGGCATCACGGAATGTACTGATTCCACTTTCTGCGCTCATTCCTGCTCCTGATAGGACAACAATATGTTTCATTTTTATAAGGCGTTAGTTACTCACCCCAATGTAATACCATTTGATAGTTAAGACAAACCTAGAATGTGTTTTCACTATTTAATGCATCAACATCATTACTAATTAATTTCATAATTATCTTAGGGTCTTTAGGATCACAGGCGGTATTCATCACCTTAGCAAACAAAATTAAATATTTTGAAATGTAAGCTTTTCGCTGCTGACTATCTTCAATACAATCTTTACCATCTGTAACAATAAAACTCATTAGATTTCGAACAATCTTAGTGAGCTCTTTGATGCGTTCTTTTTCAGCTGTTTCCATTTAATTTGTAATTGGTCACTACAAATTATTAATGCCTTTTGAACTAAAGAAACTAGACGATGAAACTTAAAAATTAAAAGCGATTAAAGGCAGAAATTTTCGACTAAATATGAATTTTAAGATTTGGGTAATTATAGTTTTAAGATTGAGTTTAATATGATATTTGATCAAATAATGTGTTAAGATTCTACAGCGGTTAAATTATTTTTTAGAATTAGTTCTAATTTTTAAAATAATTCTTGTAAGCGAAGTCGATGATTTTGTCCTGTCAAATTAAATAGTAAACAAAAGAATAAAGAAGCCTTGTGTAAAAAGATCATACTTTTACCAAATAGAAATAATACTAAAGGAGAAAATATAATACGTGAATATTAACTTATTAATTTTTTTATAGACTATTATTTTGGTCATGTAAAAAGTGTTTTTTCCTAAAATTTTATGATCCTTGCATCTAAACCTAGGTATTCACAATCCTTTTTAAATTAAATAAATGATAATTGACTAAAAATTAATTAATACATAAAAATGATTTAACACCTAGTTTGAAAATTCAAAAATTAAGTATTAATACGTAAATCTTGTTATATTTGCTCACTAGAAATTAAAGTTTAATTGTTTTATATACCATTATGAGTAAAGCTAAATTAGAATACATCTGGTTAGATGGTACTAAGCCTACTGCTAGTATGAGAAGTAAAACTAAAATCGTTGACGATTTTGGTGGGAAACTAGAAGAATGTCCAATGTGGTCATTTGATGGAAGTTCTACAAACCAAGCAGAAGGTGGTTCTTCTGACTGTTTATTAAAGCCAGTTGCTATTTATCCAGATCCTCAACGTAAGAACGGATACTTAGTAATGACTGAGGTTTTAAATGCAGATGGTACGCCACACGTAGACAATGCGCGTGCAACTATCGAAGATGATGATAATGACTTTTGGTTCGGTTTCGAGCAAGAGTATTTCTTATATGATGTAGAAACTAATTTACCTATTGGTTTCCCAAGAGATCAAACTCCACAAGGTCAATTTTACTGTTCAGTAGGTGCTAAAAATGCATTTGCACGTGATATGGTAGAAGAGCATTTAGATGTTTGTTTAGAAGCTGGTCTTAATGTTGAAGGTATCAACGCAGAGGTTGCTGCAGGTCAGTGGGAGTTCCAGTGTTTTGCACAAGGAGCTAAATTAGCTGGTGATGAGATTTGGGTATGTCGTTACTTATTAGAGCGTATCGGTGAATCTTACGGTTTACAAGTTGTATGGCACCCTAAGCCATTAGGTGATACTGACTGGAATGGTTCAGGTATGCACGCAAACTTCTCGAACACTACGTTAAGAACTTGCGGATCTAAAGAAACTTACGAAACAATTTGTGAGGCTTTCCGTCCATTCGTTAAAGAACACATCGAAGTTTACGGAGCTTACAACGATCAACGTTTAACTGGTAAGCACGAAACGGCTGCTATTACTGATTTCTCTTATGGAGTTTCTGACCGTGGAGCTTCTATCCGTATTCCAATTATTACTGTGGAAAAAGGATGGAAAGGATGGTTAGAAGATCGTCGTCCATCTTCAAACGGTGACCCATACAAAATCGCTGCACGTATTATCAAAACAGTTAAAACTGCTAAGGTATAATCTAACGTTCAAGATATATTTTGAAGCCTTCTCGAATTCGAGAAGGCTTTTTTGTTTAAAAAATACATGGTTTGTATTGTGTTTGTTTTTAGTATATATATTTGTAGTAAACTAATTAACTATGAGAATTTTAAACTTAACAAACTTTTTTGCAATTGGCGCTTTATGCTTAGTTGCCTCTTGTGGCGGTAGCGATGATAATCCCAATGGTGGTAATACCAATTTAGTTGGAGATGAAAACGTTGCTGTAGAGCAAAATCTTTCAGAGGATAGTGCTATTGAATTGTCTTTGTTAGAAGAAGGGGTAAAGGTACAAGGTGCACAAGCCATAACAGGTACGCCTCCAACACCAAACAGTAATATTGATTTTTCTTTAAACGAATCAGCAAGTAAAGCATTTCAAAAAAACGGAATCAATATTAGTTTTAATTCTACAGCAAACGTAGCAGGAGCTTATATTCAATTTAAGGATGTTAATGACAACGCTACAGGTAACTACTTCGATGTGCCTGAATCAAGTTTTACTTTTGGTGACTCAGGAAGAAAAGTTATCAAGAGGTCAAAAAAGAAAACGTCAAGAAAACAATTAAAAAATTTAACGGAGAACAATATTGTAGTTGATTTTGAGGATATAATTCCAGCGGGTGAATTTTGTTTTGATATCTGTATTTATGATGCTGAAAATAATATCAGTCAAATTATTGAGCGTTGTGTTACTGTAGAAGCTTGGGGAGGAAATGCTTCAATAGTTGGTGAGTGGGTACTAGAATCAGAGTCGGAAGATAATGTAATTGAAGCAGTTCAGGATTCTATAGGTGATAACGAATTAAGTGTTCCGAATTTTCAACCAGAAAACAATACATTCTCATTCTTTTGCGATAATGGAAATGAAATTGAAATTACTCAGCCCAACGATACAGAAGTACATATTTTAGTGCTTAACAGCGATGGTTCTTATTATGAAACTTACATAGGTAACAATATAAATTTAGATGATATTACAACAGGAGAAACCTGTGAGCCTACGTTTATCAATAATGAGTTTTCAGATCGTTATTTTGGGAACTGGGCATATGATGAAGATAGAGAAGAGCTAACCATAGTTGATTTTGGATATCGAGATTTGACTGATGCTTCTGAAAATGAAGACTATCCTGACGGTGAATTATATATTGAAGCTGCTAAAGTAGCAGTTGAAGGTAATAAACTTACCATAGTAGAGGGTGGTTATACACTGGTTTTTACTAGAAAATAAATACTTACATTTTGTAAATTATATCATAAAGAGGTTGTCTAAAAACCTTAAAATCCTCTAAACGAACATTGAGCGAAGCCGAAATATGCTTCGACTAACGCTAAGCCTTCGTTTATGATATTTTTTAGACAGCCTCTTTTAGTGCTTAAATAAATTTTCAAAAGACTTAATGGGGCCTTTTAACATAAGTTTGTATACGAAACTTCTCGGTAGCGGAATTTTAATTTCCATATACATTTCATGGGTAACTCTAGTGGTATTGTCACTTAGCGATTTCAAATACCATGCACCTTTTAAATTTTCAACAGTATTGCAATTAGGGCAATAGGTGGCATCTTCACAAGCTGATGAAGTAAGTATATAATTGGTGTTGATTGTACTTCCCTTTTTGTCAACAGCAACACAAATCTTTCTGTCCTTTAGTGGGGTAGGAGCGTCAATAATTGCTCTAAAAATAAATCCATTCTCAATTGGTTTTATTTTTTCGGCTTGTTTGTATCGATATAACCAGTCTGGATATTGTGTAGGAGATTCTATTTTTTCTTCAATTACAGCTTTAGGTTTTTGAATATTACAAACGGCTTTAATGTGGTATCCATCTTCAATGTCATCAAGGTCGATAAATAATTCAATATTAGGATTTTTAGAAGTTACTTCTTTCCAGTTTTGCCCAAAACTTACCCCTGATATAAAAATTAACCAAAAGTAAAGAATGAGCTTTTTCATGCTAAATAAAGGTAGTGACAATGAATACTAAGTAAGTCGCAAAAATGATCAATCCCTTAAATCTATTGATAACATTCTTTTTTGGTAGTATACTTATCAAAAGCAATAATAAGGCGAAGCCAAGCATCCAGAAAATATCGCTTGAAAGTATTTCAGGGCTGGTTACTTTTATCGGTTGAATTAAAGCAGTAATACCTAAAACTGAACCAATGTTAAATATATTTGACCCTATCAAATTTCCTATAGAAATAGATTCTTCTTGCTTAAGCGCAGCAATAACCGAAGCTGCCAATTCAGGTACTGAAGTTCCTACGGCAATCATAGTAACTGCAATAATACGTTCGCTAACACCTATTTTAGTAGCGAGATCTACAGCGCCTTTTACTAATAATTCTGATCCGAAATAAAGCGCTAACCCACCAATGGCTAGCCAAATAAAAATTTTGACATAGCTTACTTCTGCTAGTTTATCATCTACTTCTTCTATCTCAGCATTTTCTCCGTGTAAAGCTTTTCGTTTAGCATTGATAATTAGTGTTACGATGAAACCTATTACAGCAAGAAAAAGTATAATGCCTTCAAGTGCTGATAACTGGTTATCATTCCATAAAAAATAATAAAGCAATACAGAAAATAAACCCATAAAAGGCCAATGTATTTTATAGAAGTCTTTAGAAATATACAGCGGGGCAATCATAGCTGTTATACCCAACACTAAACCTATATTGGCAATATTAGATCCGATAATATTTCCTAAAGAAATGGAAGAGAATCCATCTAAAGCAGCTTGAAGACTTACTAATAATTCAGGTGCAGAAGTGGCAAAGGAAACCACGGTAAGGCCAATCACCATTTTGGAAATATGTAGCTTAAATGATAGTCCAACAGAAGCTCTTACTAAGTATTCTCCTCCCAAAACTAATAAACCCAATCCTATGACAATAAAAAGTATACTCATTAATCAAATGTTTACTGATCAAATATAGGTATTTCGATAGTTATGTAAGTGCAACACTCTTTTTGCTTTTGCGTTTTTCTAATGAATTTTAAATAAAATACAGATGAAAAATTTTGCTTTCTTTTTGTTGTTTTCGTGTGGAATCATTTTTAATAGTAATGCGGTAAATTTCAAAGTAAAAAATTCTTTGGTAGTAATGCAGGAAGAAACAGAAGTTACGGCAACCATATCAAAAGATACTACAGAAGCTCAGTTTGAAGAACTCATTACTTATTTCAAAGAGAATGGAGTTACTGTTGATATTAATGAAGTTAAGTACAATGATGATAACGAAATTATTGGGATACGTATTCGATTAGAAAAAGAGGGGCAACAAAGCAGTTATGCTATGAATACTAATATTCCTATTCAAGAAGTAGAGTTGGGGTATAAAAACGACCAGCTTTTTGTTCGCTCAAAAGGAAATGCATTTGGAATGGTAAATTCAGATATTAGCAGCTTTATGCAACAGTTTAACCAAAGTGGGTTGTCGCCTGCAATCGATTTAAATGATTTTTTTAGTGACGATAATTTTCAGGATAATCTTGGTAATTTAAGTCAGTTTTTTCAAGGTTCTTTCGGTAATTTAGATGATATGATGGGGCAAATACAGCAACGATTTGGGAATTCTATTTCACAAGGTATATCAAGTCAAAATCTCAGTAATGACAAACAAAAGGGCCTTCCTAAATATAATTTTATCAATAAGCCAGGTATCAATAAACTCATAATCATTGATGGAAAGGAAGCTGATTTTGAAATATTGAATACCTTAGCTGAAAATAATCAATTAGATACGGTCGATAGTTTAAAGCCAGCTACAGCAATGAGTTTGTACGGAAAGAAGGCTAAAGACGGAGCTATTATTGTTACAACCTTAAAAAAATGACATTTAAAATTTTAGCTAAAGTCAATAAACTAGTGTTTCCTAGTTATAGTAAAAGAAGACTTTCTATTACAGAGGCTAGTAAATTACAACTAGCTATTATAGGTTGGCGTTATTATGTTACGAAACGAGCGGTGAACCAGTAATTTTATAATAGTTTGGGTGCAGCCTGAAAAGTTATGGACAAGTAAAGTTACCGGCATTTCTACCTCTGTGGAAATCCCCTCAATTAAACACGTTATTTTCCATTCAAATGAATGATTTCCAATTCCTAGTGAAGGAGACTCCACTATAATTTTTTTAAAATCCGAGGAAAGACATACGAAATAGACAGAATGTCCCACAACTTTTTGGATTGATCCCTACCCGTTATCAAAATTAAATTAGATGCTGAAAAATAATTGGAGATATAAAAGCAAAAAAATCCGTAATGCATTGATTGCATTACGGATTATTGCTGTACTCAAGGCGGGAATCGAACCCGCACGCCCGAAAGCATTGGATTTTGAATCCAACGTGTCTACCAGTTCCACCACTTGAGCTTCAATTGGAGGGCAAAAATATAAAAAGTTTTTATTGTAGCAGCACATTCTCTGCTTTTATTTATTCCAATCCAAAAATAAATAGCTACTTTTGCATCCTGTTAAAACAAGAAGCATTTACAACACTGTAAAAGAAGTTTTTAATTATGAGCCAACAATTTCCAGAAGCTAAGTTTTTTGCTTGTAAACACAGCATAGCTTTAGCTGAGAAAATAGCCGATAAATACGGTGCC
>JAHDEF010000029.1:0-889 GCA_020628975.1 Aquimarina sp.
GTCTAAAAAGTAATATTAACGAAGGCTGAGCGATAGTCGAAGCCTGTTAATTAATTGACTATCAAATCATATTTTGTTTTCGTTCAATGTACGATTACAATATTCTTGACTTTTTAGACAGCCACTTTTAATTTTTAAAGTATCTCTAATATATTATTTTACTTTTCCTTGATAGCCTTGTAAACGTTTTACTTTCCGTTTCTTAATTCTTTTACTGTCGTTACCATAACCTTCAAGGCGTTTTACTTTACCTGATTTTATTTCAGGACATCCGAAAGGGCAATCTAACTTTGTTACGGTTTCTTTCTCCTCCTTAACTTTAGGAATCGGATGAAATAATGGTATTTTCAAGCCCATATACACATCGAAAGCTCTAGTCTTCTTATCTACAATACTTCCTAAGAGATTTCCGGAACCTAAAAATAATGGCCCTAAGCGTGTTCCTAATCCCCATTGCATACCACCAAACTGAGTTACACTTAAAGGGCTGTAAACTGAAAGCCATCTAGTTTCTAAACGGGGATTTACAGTAAATTGATTTGCATAACGAATCGCTTGCGTTTTCTTTTTTGATATAAGAGAAATTCTTGAAGAAGTATTCAAATAGAATTTATCGGAAATAGCCCAATCTAAGTCAAAACGTAAGTTTGTAGGTAGAGTGACTTTTATATCTTCATTAAAAGATGGCGGAATAAGTGGGTCATTCAATTCATCTGGTAAATTATCTAATATATAGGGTTCGAAAGTAGCTCCTTTATAAGTCATAGCTCCAATATCGAGAATGGAAACTCCGAAACGCAACTTATAAGTATTAATATGCCTAAACTTTATTTGATTGATGACATTTTCTTTAGAAATATTCTTTCTAAACTGAGGTCTATACTCGTAA
>JAHDEF010000029.1:899-13343 GCA_020628975.1 Aquimarina sp.
ACCTCCATTACGTACTCCATCATTGTCAGGATCTAAGGTATTACTTGCTCTTAAATCAAGCTCTCCGAAAATATCGTTATTTCTCGAATTGTTTGGATCAAAAAACAAAACACCATCACGAAACTCAAAACTTGCAAAGTGTGTCGGTCGAATATATTTTAACGTAATACCTGCTTTAATAAAATTTTGCTTATCATTTTTTAACACTTTGGCATACGAAAGTCCTAATTCAACCCAAGCAGCAGCTGTACCAAAGCTATTTTCGTCAGCAACAAGAAAAGGTTCTGTTCTATTCGATAAACCTTGCTCAAAAACCGATTGATAACGACCATCTATCTCATTGACATTCCCAAATACTCGTACTCTGGTGTAAATCGCCGCACTATGTTCTTCATTAATACTTAACATTACTGATGGGCCAAGCACATCAGCATTAACTAAACCAGAATTTTTTCTATCAATACCTACATACTCGACATCGGTATCTTCATCAAAATCAACATCATTACTATAAGAAGATTTTATCCATTTTCTATAATTAATCTCCGCATATTCATTGGTAGCAAATGCACTAACGGACACTAGGTTTATATCAGCTCTTAACCTAGAATCAGCCATACTTGCAGGATTCACAATAACTCCATGAATACCACTATAATTATCGGAACTATAACCAATGTACGATTGTGCTAAAGCCCCTAACGACCAAAAACACAACAGGCTTAAAATAAATTTATTCATAAAGATATATACGCTTTCTGCTACACAAATAACGTAAAATCGGGTTTAGTTATTGGCTGCGTAGTTTTACAAAAATGCAAAAAAAAAGATTCTCGCCCTATGACTTGACTAATTAATCCTGTTTTCTATGGATACAATTATAAATAACCCATTCAAATATAAAATGCTTTTAGTCTCTTCGACTGCAATTGCTTAAATTTGTGTTTTATTTTCAGATTCAAATTATGTTCGATAATTTAAGCGATAAGCTAGATAAAGCCCTACATGTTCTCAAAGGACATGGCCAAATAACAGAAATTAACGTTGCAGAAACTTTAAAAGAAGTACGCCGTGCTTTAGTTGATGCCGATGTAAATTATAAAATCGCTAAAGATTTTACCGCTCGTGTAAAAGAAAAAGCTTTAGGACAAGATGTTTTAAAAAGCTTAAAGCCTGGCCAGTTAATGGTCAAATTAGTTAAGGATGAATTGACTGATTTAATGGGGGGCGATGCTGCGGGCATAGATCTTTCTAAAAGTCCGTCGGTAATTTTGATGTCTGGTTTACAAGGTTCAGGTAAAACTACTTTTTCGGGTAAGCTAGCCAACTTTCTGAAAACAAAAAAAACGAAGAAACCTTTATTGGTAGCCTGTGATGTATACCGCCCTGCAGCAATTGACCAGCTGCATGTTGTAGGTGATGCTATAGGTGTAGAAGTATATAGTGATAAAGAAAACAACGATCCTGTTTCATTAGCTAAAGCGGGGGTTGACTTCGCAAAAGCTAACGGACACAATGTTGTTATTGTTGATACTGCAGGTCGTTTGGCTGTAGATCAGGAAATGATGGATGAAATTTCTAATATCCACAAAGCTATCGAACCCTCGGAAACCTTGTTTGTTGTAGATTCTATGACAGGGCAAGATGCTGTAAATACGGCCAAGGCCTTCAACGATGTATTAAATTTCGACGGTGTTATTTTAACCAAACTTGATGGTGATACTCGTGGTGGTGCAGCATTATCTATAAAATCGGTAGTTAAAAAGCCTATCAAATTTATTGGTACTGGTGAGAAGATGGAAGCTATTGATATCTTCTATCCATCTCGTATGGCTGACCGTATTTTGGGAATGGGTGACGTTGTATCATTGGTAGAACGCGCTCAAGAGCAATACGATGAAGAAGAAGCTCGAAAGCTTCAGAAAAAAATAGCTAAAGATCAATTCGGTTTTGATGATTTCTTGAATCAAATTCAACAAATCAAAAAAATGGGAAACATGAAAGACCTTATGGGCATGATTCCTGGAATGGGTAAAATGATGAAAGATGTCGATATTGATGATGATGCCTTTAAACACGTGGAAGCAATTATAAAATCGATGACGCCAGATGAAAGAAGTAAACCGCAAATAATTAATTCAAGCAGAAAAAAACGTATCAGTAAAGGGTCAGGAACCTCGATTCAGCAAGTCAACCAATTATTAAAGCAATTTAATCAAATGGGTAAAATGATGAAGATGATGCAAGGCGGCGGCGGTCGTAAAATGATGCAAATGATGCAGGGAATGCAAGGTATGCGTTAATCCAACAGGCAATAGGCAATAGGCAATAGGCAAATACAAAAAAGCAATATTCAAAATAGAATATAGTAAACCAACATTTGAATTTATAAAAATGCAAATTTTAGACGGAAAGAAAGTTAGTAACGACATTAAAGATGAAATAGCCATTGAAGTTTCGAAGATGAAAGCAAATGGTGAAAAAGTGCCTCATTTAGCTGCCGTTTTGGTAGGCGAAAATGGTGCTAGTCTTACTTATGTAAATAGTAAAGTTAAGTCTTGCGAAAAAATTGGGTTTGATTCTACTTTGGTTAAATTATCCGAAACCATTTCAGAAGAAGACTTACTAAATGAAATCGCTATTTTAAATAATAATGACGATATCGATGGATTTATTGTACAACTTCCGCTACCTAAGCATATTGACGAAGAGAAAATTCTTTTAGCTGTTCACCCCGATAAAGACGTAGATGGCTTTCACCCTACTAATTTCGGGCGCATGGCTTTGGAAATGCCTAGCTTTATTCCTGCCACTCCGTTTGGAATTATGGAATTGCTGAAACGTTATAAAATTGAAACCTCTGGCAAGCATACGGTGGTGATTGGTCGTAGCCATATTGTAGGACGCCCAATAAGTATTTTAATGAGTCAAAAAGGGCCCGTAGGAGACTCAACAGTTACCTTAACACATAGTAGAACTAAAGACCTAGAAGAAATCTGTAAATCAGCCGATATTATTGTTTCCGCTTTAGGTGTACCTAATTTTGTAAAATCAGAAATGGTAAAAGACGGTGCTGTGATCGTTGACGTGGGTATCACAAGAGTTAAAGACGAAACTGCAAAGCGTGGTTATCGTATTGTTGGTGATGTAGATTATGAAAACGTAGCTCCGAAATGTTCATATATCACTCCTGTTCCTGGAGGTGTTGGCCCAATGACTATTGCTATGCTATTGAAGAATACACTACTATCAAGAGAGCGTAGAAAATAGATATAGATTTTAATGAGTTTTTTAATAACCCCACAGGTCTTTGAGACCTGTGGGGTTATTTCTTTTAAAAGGTGTAAAGTAGACAATCTACAAGAATAGAACGTCTACTTGTTGTTAAGCTGAAAATTAATGACACCCTCAATGCTACACGTTTTAATTGTCTATAACACTTCACAAATTTTAAAAAAATTATAGTGGAGCCTCCTTCACTAGGAATTGAAAATCATCCTTTTAAATAAAAAATAATAAATTTAGTTTAGGGGATTTCCACATACGTGGAAATGACGGTAACTTTATTTGTCCACAACTTTCTGGGTTAATCCATTAAAAAAGGATCACCTCTAAATAGAAGTGATCCTTTTTTAAATATCATATACAATCTAAAAAACTAAGCTAACATCGTAACTGGGTTTTCTAAAAAAGTTTTAAGTGTCTGTAAAAATGCGGCTCCAGCTGCACCATCAATAGTCCTATGATCACAAGCAAGATTCAACGTCATCGTATTACCGACAACTATAGCCCCCTCTTTTACAACAGGCTCCTGTACAATAGCACCTACCGATAAAATGGCTGAATTTGGTTGATTGATAATACTTGTAAACGAAGTAATACCGAACATTCCTAAATTAGAAACTGTAAATGTACTACCACTCATTTCGCCTGGGGTCAATTTCTTGTTTTTAGCTTTACCAGCTAAACTTCTAACATTACCACCAATTTGAGTTAACGTCATTTGATCTGTAAATGGTAAAACAGGAACGACTAAACCGTCTTCAACAGCTACAGCTACACCTATCGAAATATGTTTTGCATAACGCGTAACATCATCTTTCCACTGAGTGTTGATTTGTGGATGCTTTCTCAAAGCCATAGCACAAGCCTTAACTACCATATCATTAAACGATACTTTTGTATCGGGAATAGCGTTTATTTGCTTTCTAGAAGCAATCGCATTATCCATATCAATTTTAATAGAAAGGTAATAATGTGGTGCGGTGAATTTTGATTTACCTAAACTCTTAGCAATGGCTTTACGCATGTTAGAGTTTTTGGTTTCTTCAAAAACTTCTTCACCTACTGGTGTATATACTTGTGGTGCTGGTGCAGCAGCTTTAGCTTCTGAAGCAGTTGCTGGTGCTGATGGCGCTACCGCAGAGGGCGTAAATGCTTCTACATCCTTTTTAGTAATACGTCCGTTTTCACCAGTACCTTTTACTTGTGATAGATTAATTCCCTTATCAGAAGCTATCTTTTTAGCTAACGGAGAAGCAAAAATACGCCCACCATCAGTTGAAGTAGTTTCTGTTGATGTTGTTGCTTCAGGCTTCTTTTCAACTGTTTCCGACTTATCTTCTGATTTTTCAGTAGATTTTGCTGGCACACCACCTTTAGCGATAGCAGAAACATCAGTACCCTCTGGCCCAATGATTGCTAATAAACTTTCAACTGGTGCTGTTTCTCCTTCGTTAGTACCAATATATAATAAAGTACCATTGTAGAAAGACTCAAACTCCATCGTAGCTTTATCGGTTTCGATTTCTGCTAAAATATCACCCTCTTCAACTTTATCACCTATTTTCTTTAACCATGAGGCTACGGTACCTTCTTCCATCGTATCACTTAGACGAGGCATGGTAATAATCTCAACTCCTTCAGGAATTTCTGTTGAAGAAGTTTCTTTAGAAGCTTCTTCATTATTCTCTTTCGAAGATGTATCGTTTTTAGATGTTTCTCCTCCACTTAAAACTGAGGAAATATCTTCTCCTTCATCACCTATTATACAAAGTAATTGATCAACTGGAGCGGTATCACCTTCTTGTATACCGATGTGTAATAACGTTCCCTCATAAAAAGATTCAAACTCCATAGTAGCTTTATCGGTTTCAATTTCCGCTAGGATATCGCCCTCTGCTACTTTATCTCCTACTTTTTTTAACCATGATGCTACGGTACCTTCTTCCATAGTATCACTTAAACGAGGCATATTGATAACTGTTGCCATATTTCTTTTTATAATTTATGTGGTAAAAAAGGATAATCTTCTTGTTCGTAAACCATATCATATAATTGCTGTGTTTTGGGGAATGGAGATTCCTCAGCAAATTTTTGACATTCGGCTACTTTATCTTTAACGCGGTTATTGATTTCTTCAATTTGCTTGTCACTTGCGTATTTTTTCGATTTAATTACATCAAGAACTTGAGTAATAGGATCAATCTTCTGATATTCTGCAACCTCTTCTTTAGTACGATAATGTTGCGCATCACTCATAGAGTGCCCTCTGTATCGGTATGTTTTTAATTCTAAAAAAGTTGGTCCACCACCGGTTCTTGCTCTAGTTATTGCTTCGTCAAAAGCCTCCGCAACCGTTACAGGATTCATAGCGTCAACGGGTTTACATGGCATTTCATATCCTAAACCTAGCTTCCAAATATCGGTGTGGTTAGCTGAACGCTCTACTGAAGTACCCATAGCGTATTGGTTATTTTCAACACAAAATACGACTGGTAAATTCCAAAGCATAGCCAAGTTGAATGCCTCATGAAGTGAACCTTGACGTGCTGCACCATCACCAAAAAAGGTTAATGTTACCCCATCACGCTTGAAATATTTATCTGCAAAAGCGATACCTGCTCCCAAAGGAATTTGTCCGCCGACGATACCATGACCTCCGTAAAAACCAAATTCTTTAGAAAAGATGTGCATAGAACCTCCCATACCTTTGGAAGTTCCTGTTTCTTTACCATAAAGTTCAGCCATTACTTTTTTAGGATCTACCCCCATTCCTATGGGTTGTACGTGATTCCTATAAGCAGTGATCATTTTGTCTTTCCCTAACTCCATTGCGTGCAACGCCCCTGCTAGTATAGCTTCTTGTCCATTGTATAAATGCAAGAAACCTCTTACTTTTTGCTGAATGTACACTTGAGCAAGTTTGTCTTCAAACTTTCTCCAGAAAAGCATGTTTTCATACCAACTTAGGTAAACTTCTTTGGTGATTTTTTTCATCTGTTCTTTTTAATCATTTTTAGTTAGTCAGATACTTTTAACTAAAGTTATTATTTGCTACTTATGTACTATCTGTAAATAGATTTATCAAAAAATACTATCACAGAAAGTTTACCTAAATATTTAGCCTAAACTAACTATGTGATTGAAATTATTTAATAATTGCTGGTAACATTAATCGCTGAAAATATTTAAATCTACAACAACCAAGAAAGCAAAACCAGCTAAAATTTTCAAAGGTTAGTTTATTTCAATAAAACCATACTAGCAAAAATACTACTTTACTTAAAAAGCTCATATCACTAATTCCATAAAATTACGGATTCTTTTGCTGGCTTAATATTTAATGTTTTGCTAATATTTAATAGTAATCATATAAAAATTACATTTAATACTATTACAGAAAGAAAAATAATAGAGATTTAAAATTTTTATATAAAAAAAGTGTCATTTTTTAAAAAATGACACTTTTTTTATTATTTGAAGATTTGACTAATATTCGTTGTAATCTTGACCAAATAAGAACGTAAGACCCACTCTTAATGTTCCATCTAATGGACTAGGAATACTTGATGTATTAAACAAATAAGATAAATCAACGCCAATAGAAGTATATTTGAACCCGGCTCCTAAAGACACAAATTGACGCGCTCCTTTACTTTCAAATTCGTGAAAATAACCTGCTCTCAACGCAAAAATATCGTTGTAGTCATACTCTACACCAAAAGAGGTGGTAATTTCTGTAATTTCTTCTCTAATTCCTCCTGGAGCATCCGTTAATGAAGAAAAAATTGAACCAATAGCACTAGCATCATTAATTTCTTGTTGTCTTTCAGCACCTGACAAGCTTCTATCAGGAGTTGGCACTAAAAGTTTAGAAAATTCTAATGTTGCTTTAACTGTGTTGTAGCTATCAATACCCATATCGAAACCAAAACCAGCTCGTGCATTCGTAGGAATAAAACTCTCAACACCTTCGCTATAGCTTATTTTTGGACCGATATTAGTAAATGCTAAACCGGCTCTCCATCTACCATCAAAGTTTCTGTAAGGAATATTTTCACTTTGATAAAAAGCTGTAATATCCACCCCAAATGAATTTCCTGCTTCTGCATTTTGATCGACCGACTGTAACCTTAAATCATCTCTCAAATAACGACCTGCAACTGCCATCGAGAAGCGTTCATTCAATTTTAGAGCATAAGAAACATCTATAGATAATGAATTTGGCTTTTCAACGCCTTGTTCAAGACCTTGATTATCTCTTAAATTAATTTCACCTAAACTAAAATATCGAATACTTGCTGCAACTGCACTTCGCTCATCTAATTTCTTATATCCAGCAATATTGGCCAAAATAATATCATCAACTAATTGCGTTAAATAAGGTGTTATGGTTAAACCAACACCTATTTCTTTTTCCGCAAATGCGTATTTGGCTGCGTTCCATTGTTGCGAAAAAGCATCAGCAGAAGTAGCTACCCCTTGATCACCTAGTCCACCCGCTCTAGCATCGGCAGCCACTTGTAAAAAGGGTAATGCTGTAGTAATAGTACTATTTAAATTATTTCGATCTTGAGCAAATGCTTTGCTTACTCCTAGTGAAAGCAATAAACATCCAATAATTTTATATTTCATTTAGTAAAAATTTGTTAGCAAATATATATTTAATTACAAAATAACCAACTTTTCTATTTTTGTAACAGTCTTGTTCAATAACGGAGATTTTACGGATATCTTATACAAATAGGTGCCTTTTCCTATTTTTTTCCCGAAATCATCTCTTCCATCCCACATTAAAACACCCTCATAACTACTTTGATTTCTTAGTGGCATGTTGGTTCTAAGCGACTTAACAATTTTACCTGTAACGGTAAATACCTGAACGAAAACATCAAGCTCTAAATTTGGACTACCTGTATGACTAAACCAAAATCCTGTTTTTGAAGTAAATGGATTGGGATAATTTAACACTCTTTGAATATCAAAATCATCGGAATTTACTGAATTAAATGTAATTACTTTTGAAGAAACATTATTATAAGTATCAGAAACTCGAACTTCTAACGTATGTTCTCCATCGTCTAAGCCCAACAATCGATATTCAATTCTACCCCTAGTAAAATCATCTATTTCCGATTCATAAAACTCATTCAACACAACTGGATTAGCTTCATCTCCATCGATGATAGCTATAATATCATGACCAATTCCTCCCGAAGCATTAATACCGCTTTCATCAGTAAACTGTGCGATGATTAATGGCTCAGCACTAACTGACTGTCCTTCTTGAAAGTTGATATCATTTAAGAAAATTTCTATTTCTGGCGGAGTGCTGTCTTCAGGTACATCTGTAGCTAAACCACCAAGTGTAATGGTTTCTATATCTAATTTTTCGGTACCTAGCTGTGTGTTTTGCGCGTAAATACTGATAGTACCCTGCCCTACTTCTTCACCAATATTTCTTGGCATTATAAACTCTGCTTTGTATTTCCCATTTTTAACAGAAGCTTTACCATTAAATAGCAATTTACCCGCTACATTAAACTCGAAAATAGCAGGTTCTTCTGTATCTGTACCTATAAAACTAAAACTATCATCATTTTCTTGAATAGTCCAAGTTTTCATAAACCCATCGTTAGCAAGTGTTCTTTGCAGCCTGTCCTTATCAAAAATTGAAATAGTCGCTACACCATTAAAAGATTTATCAACCTCAGTGCTTCCCGTTTTCAATAAGCTACCTTCTAAAACCACACGACTTAAACCTTGTAAAACTTGTATTGGCTTCACTGCCTCAGTAGCTTCACCCTCATTAATTATCAATTCACTATTAAATGCCTGATCATTATTAATAGCATCTACTTTTATACCCTCTGGAGGCAAACCAGGCAATAAAGCAGGATCACCAATACAAAAAACAGATCTTTTGTTCGAACTTGATAATCCTAATTTAGTTTGTCGTAATGCTTCACCAATAGGTATAATTTGTTTTTGTGTGTCGAATAAACTATCTACAAATAGCGGATAAAAATTTAAAGCTACACTTACAAAAATATCACGCACGGTAGTTACCAAAGCCAAAGCTCCTCCTCTTTCATTCAAAAAAAGTAACTCACCAGCAGACAAATTTACAGGATCATCAAATCTTGTCAACTCACAAGTTACTGTTACAAATATATTAGGCCGTGTTTCGTTTGTCAAATCTGTAGCAGTCCTTGAAGTAAATAAGCTTTCATCAGCTAACCCCCTAACACCTCCATGTCCTAAATAAAAAGACATTAAACTTCCATTTTCGAAAGAATTTATAATTTGATTGGCTACTTGAGGGTATTTTGGCCCTGCAGAAGTTGGTACTTGCGCAAAAGCATCAGCGAACAATTTGTTTATTCTTGTTCTTGGCACATTAGAATTTAAACGATCTGCAGCGAAATTTGTCATCACCTGTAACTGCGCATCGCTTTCTCTTCTTGCACCTGTATCAGGATCATCTGCAATAAATGTGAAATTTCTTCTCCATGAATCTTTGGTGCGTTGTTGCTCGTAACTTGCAATTTTATCAACCATTTTATTAGCAATATTAAGGTCTGCTGCAATGATCCTACCAATAGCAATATCCATTTTATCACTCACAATATTTCTACCTTCTGACTCATCCATCATCACGTAGTAATCATCGGAAGGGAAACTAGAAGTACTTCGGTTACCATTTATAGTATGAAATATAGGTACCAAATTTACATTTCCTTCAATTCTATTTTTATAGTCATAGCTGGGTGTACCTAGCATACACACAAACTGAAGCCGTTCGTTTTCAGAAGGAGCATTTTCATAGATGTAGCGAATTGCGTTTCTTATAGCACCTATGTCTTGCTGCCCACAACTAAACTCATTATAAATAGATTCTACGGTAAGAATTTTTGAATTCAATCCATTTCTTGATCTCAACTGCGCCAAACGCTCAGCCGCTGGCACAAGACTAGAATGCGTGATAATAAGATAATCTATAGCCTCAACAGCACCCTGTCTATTTCTAAAAACCGTACCCTTAATATCTTGATTGCGTAGTCTCGAATCATTGGGAATTATAGGTGTATAAACATCATCAACATCAAAAGCGTGATAGGTTTGTTGACTTCCCAAAGGAATTTTAAAGCGTACTTGTGATGCCCCTTCTAAATCTTTTTTGCTAATATTAAATGGATCAGTAACATTCCAAATACTTTCTATATTTTGAGCGTTACTTATAACATATTCACCTGTTCCTACATTGGCAGCTTGTTGATTATTTGTAAAATTAAATTGCTTGCCATAGCCTCGTAATTTACAATCAGCCGTTAACGATATAAAGTCTAAATTAACTATTGAAGATGGGTCGCCCCTTTTGTCAAACTCCAAATTTAAATTGATGTTTTCACTATCAAAACGGTCACCTAGTAAACCCCCATTAGTTGATACCACATAATCATTAGAATTTGGATTGGATAACGTAAAAACATTTTCAGTAGATGACGGATCGTTACTCGTAACTTTTAACTGTGCAGCAATATTGTAATCACCTGCCACTCTAAAATTAAAGTTTATAAACTCTGTTTCAACCCTTTCTGGTACAAAAAAATTAAAAGACCTTGTCAAATTAACATCTATATCACTACCGAACCATTCTCTTCCTTGTCTAGAAATATTCTTTTGATCTTTTTCAAAAAAAGTGGTGTAGTTGTACTCATTAAAAATTAAACTAGTATTTCCAGTAGGTTCTGTAATATCTTGTATTTTTTTACTTTCCCCACCATCAACTCTTATGTAATAGTAGGTTACGTCTGAATACGGATTTACGAAACTACGATGATCACTATTCCATCCTTTAGAGCCTGTAGCATAAAAATAAACTCTGTCATTTGCTCCAAAACTACCATCACCACCACCAACAACATCAACCGCCACCTCAGGAGGGTCAAAAAACTGATTATCACTATTAAGAAACGGAAGCGCTTTACCACCAAAACCATATATTTTAACTGTATTAGGATCGGTTGTTTGTGGATTTATACCTAAACCAGAAAGAATTCCTGACGTAATTTGAAAAACACCTGTAGTGTCTACTTGAATTCTTTTCCAATCACCCGAAGCCAAAACGGAGTTACTTTGATTTAAATTGACGTTTTTTCTTGAAATAAATTTGCTCGCTTTAAGTGCACCTATAGTTTTAGTAACTTCAAAACTCACCAGTCTTTTACAACCACCAGCTTCACAAATAATTGGTGTTATTTCTGCCGTATGTATAAATTCATTTCTTGCTTTACCGATTGAAAATTTAGCATTGAATTTATTAGGAAACTTTATATTACTAGAAGACCTAAATTGATCAGAAGTTACTGACTCGTATCGTAAATTACTGATTTTTAAATCACCACTAAAAGCACGAAATCCTTTAATCGCAATGTTTGCCTTATAAAAATTTGTTTTTTCTTCTAAGAAATTTTCGGCATTAATTATAAATAATGTATTTTCATTATCAGCAACGATACCTTGTTGTTTTATGGTAGACCATTGAATAATGACTTTTTCTTGAGCCCATAGCGTTTGAAAAAGACTAATAAACAAAGTGGCTATTAATAGATATCTCATATAAGTACAAATCAAAAAAACAATAATTACACAAAGAAAAGATAACATTTTTAAAATGCAATTATTGTAAGTTGTAAAAAATAAATAATTTCACAAGCGAAAATAAAATTGAATTCTAAGCGTTAATTATTATATTGCAAACCCTATTCAGTAAAAGGATTACCCATTATGAACAGAAAAAATCTTTTTAACCTACTTATAACCTTAGGACTAAGCGTAGCCTTTGTTGGTTGTAACACTTCAGAAAGTTTTACGAACAAATCTAGAGGTACGGGTTCATTGTTTAACTCTAAAGACGGAGTTTTTGAAGTAAACACTAACTATAAGGAACAAGAAACACCTATAGGTACAGTGCCGATTGAAGGTGGAACTTTCACTATGGGTCGCGTACAAGATGATGTAATGCACGATTGGAATAACACGCCAAATCGCCAGCACGTACAATCATTTTATATGGATGAAACCGAAGTTACCAACCTTATGTATCTTGAATATTTGGAATGGTTAAAGCGTGTTTATGATCCATCTGATGATAGATAT
>JAHDEF010000030.1 GCA_020628975.1 Aquimarina sp.
AACTACCATACGACCTAAATCGTTATTCATATGGAAATCAAATTCATCATTTCCGTTATATAAGAACCAGTTAAAACGACGCACTTTGTAAGGACAGTTGTTTGCACAATAACGCGTACCCACACAACGGTTATATGCCATATGGTTTTGCCCTTGACGCCCATGCGATGAAGCCGCAACAGGACATACCGTTTCACATGGCGCATGATTACAATGCTGACACATTACTGGCTGAAATGCTACCTGAGGATTTTCTGATGGATCTTCTAATTCACCAAAACCTGATAGATTATCACCAAGACCTTTAAAGCCATCTTTCTTCTCATTATCTCCTTCAAAAGTTTCTTCTGAAGAATAATATCTATCGATACGCAACCAGTGCATATCACGTGACTTACGCACTTCTGTTTTACCGACTACAGGCACATTGTTTTCAGCATGACATGCAATCACACAAGCCCCACAACCTGTACAGGCATTCAAATCTATAGATAAATTAAAATGATGCCCAATAGAACGATCAAATTCAGTCCACAAATCAGCATCTGAGGATGTTACTGGAATTTCCTCATGATCTAATGATACTTTTGGAATTTCGTTGTAGTAATCTTTATCTTTAGTATTAAAAATCTCTAGCGTAGTTTCCTTTACAATATCACCACGTCCCATTAATGTTTTTTGCAACTGAACACAAGCGAACTCATGCTCACCTGAAACTTTCTCAACACTAACTTTCTGAACGTCATCAAAATTTTGATACAATGCATAAGCATTTACACCAACCTGCATTTCTTCTTTAAGACCAGCCTTACGACCGTAACCTAACGCTAGACCAACAGCTCCTTTAGCTTGACCTGGCTGAATATAAACTCCAATATTTTCAAGAGTTACATTGCCGACTGTAACGTTTACTACACTACCATTTAAAGCACCGTTAGCAACATTCCAGTTTTTAAGACCTAATTCTTCAGCATCTGCTTTTGAAACTAATAAATAGTTATCCCAAGAAGTTCTAGTAATAGGATCTGGAAGCTCTTGCAACCAAGGGTTATTGGCTTGCTGACCATCACCCAAGCCTGTTTTTGTGTACAATACTAATTCTAACCCACTAGCTTTAACTGATAAATTAGAAGTATTGATATTAAAAGATGGCGAAGCATATACTTTTTCACCTGTCACAAAGAACCCATCGTGTAATGCTTGATTGAATGACTTTCCTCCTAAGATTGAAGTCGACCAAACATTTTTTATGTATTTATCAAAGGAAACATTATTTCCTAAAAGACTTAATAATGTATCTTCAAATTGGCGTGTATCGAATAACGGACGAATAGTTGGTTGCACTAAACCAAACTTGCCTTTTGTAATTTCAACATCACCCCAAGACTCTAAATAATGAGGTGTAGTTGCTACGAACTCACTTACAGAAGCAGTTTCATCGGCAGTTGAAGCAAACGAAACTACTACATCTACCTTTTTAAGACCATCAACAAATGCTTTTGCATTTGGCAAACTATAAGCAGGGTTCACCCCAACTGTAAGTAAAGCACCAACTTTACCTGCATTTATATCTCTCAATAAAACTTTAACCGCCGCTGCATCACCTTTAAAAACTAATTTAGGTTCTGCCGGATTGAAAGCCTTACTACGCAATGTGTTATTTATAGCCAAGGCTATTGATTGCACATCTTTATCTTGTATCCCCGTAACTACAACCGCATTGCTACCTGCTGCTTTTACTTGTGCTGCCGCATTTGACACAGCAACCTTTAATTTTTCTGACAATTGCACTGAAGCAGCCGCACCAGTTATACTAGCATATAAACCTAACAACACTTGCTTTAACTCTGAAGGAGTTGCAGGAATACGCTTATCTGCTGCAGCACCCGACAATGTTAAATTAGATTCAAACTGAATATGACGTGACATCTTTCCGTTTTCAGGAACTCTACCTTTAGCATAAGCAGCGTCATAACCACCACCTTGCCAGTCCCCTAAGAAATCAGCACCAACACCAACAATAGTTTCAGCCTTAGCAAAGTCATAACCCGCTAAACCTCTTACTCCGTAAGCCTGCTCAAAAGCATCTAAAGCTGCTGTTTGAGATATGGTATCATAAGTAACCTGCTTTACATTAGGATACTTTGCACTAAACTCTTGAATTAATTTTTCTGTAGAAGGACTAGAAATGGTCTTGGTTAACAAAACAATTTCTCCTTTTACATTAGATAAACGTTTTGCTAAATCGGCATCAAACTGCTCCCAAGAAACTGCTTTCCCGTTAATTTGAGGAGCTTTTAATCTTGAATTATCATATAACGAAAGAACAGAAGCGTGAACCCTAGCATTAGCACCACCAGTTGCACCGGCCAAACGGTTACTTTCTACTTTGATAGGACGACCTTCACGAGTTTTGATTAAAATATTAGCAGTATCAAAACCATCCGCTATTGTTGTTGCATAGTAGTTAGCTACACCAGGAACAATCTGTTCTGGCTGCACCACGTAAGGAATTGATTTCACTACAGGACCTTCACATGCTGCCAGTGTAGCCGCAGCAGTACTGAATCCGATATATTTTAAGAAATCTCTACGTGATGTTGACGAATTGTCTAGCGAAGACTCATCTTCCAAAAATCCTTCAACAGGAATATCTTCAGAAAATTCGTTTTGCTTTAGCGTCTCAACAACAGAGCTATCTTTTAGCTCCTCAACACTTTTCCAGTATTTCTTGTTTGATGACATATATAAAACTTGTTTGCTTCTTAATGATAAATTTAAAACCTAAATCAACGTGATTAGTAGTGACACTTTCCACATTCTAACCCACCCATTTGAGCAGCCGTTAATTTGTCAACACCATACTTTTTAGATAATTCATCATGAATTTTCTCGTAGTATTCGTTCCCTTGAACTTTCACATTTGTTTCTCTGTGACAGTTTATACACCAACCCATAGTTAATGGAGCATGCTGATACATAATTTCCATTTCCTCCACAGGTCCGTGACATTTCTGACATTGAATCCCTGCCACCATTACGTGTTGCGAGTGATTGAAGTATGCAAAATCTGGTAAATTATGAATTCTAACCCACTTTACCGGCTCTTCCTTACCTGTAAACGCTTGTTTTGACTCATCCCAACCAGTTGCTTTATACAATTTTTGAATTTCTTTATTGTAATCAACACCATACTGCTCTAATCCTTCCGCTTGCGTTTCATCAGCTACTTGAGCTATTTGCTTGTGACAGTTCATACACACATTTAACGAAGGAATTCCCGAATGCTTAGAAACTCTTGCAGATGAATGACAATACTTACATTCAATTTTGTTTTCCCCAGCGTGAATTCTATGCGAGTAATGAATTGGCTGCACTGGCTTATACCCCTGATCAACCCCAACCTGCATAAGGAAACCATATACAAAGTAAGCACTCAACAATAATAAAAACACTACCGAAACCAATACTAAGAATTGATTTTCAATAAACGCTTTCCAGATAGGCTTTTGCTCTTCTTTAACAGGTATAGCAACTCCATTTTTTTCAGCAAAACTTTTTAATGTTTTGTTTACTAAAAACAACACTACCACTAATACCACTAACACTAACACTAATAAACCTAAAATCAAGTTTTGCGTCATACTTGAACCTCCACCCGAAGCTGTTGCTCCTGCCGCTGCAGTAGCTGCTGCCTTTGGAGCTTCTTTCTTAGGTTCCATTACATAAGCAATGATGTTATCAATATCAGCATTTGATAATTGAGGAAAAGCATTCATCGCAACCTTGTTGTACTCCTCGTAAATAGCCACAGCTTCTGCATCACCAGATGCAATTAACGCTGAACTATTTTTTATCCATTTGTACAACCACTCCATACTGTGACGCTCTGTCACACCATACAAAGCAGGACCCGTTGCTTTCTTGTACCTCTTATGACATGCTGCACAAAGTGAGTTAAATAACTCTTTACCCTTTACTGCATCTGCACCTTCTGGAACCTCTTGCCCGTAAGAAACGATTGGAGCCAAACTCAACAGGAATGTTACGACCAGTAAGGTTAGTTTTTGGATAAGACTTCCGTTTGCCACTTTTTTCATAGATTATTAGTAGAATTTCAAACTATACATTCTGCGAGTACCGTTTTATTTCTACAATAAATACAGCTTTCAAAATGCTTGACAAAAGTACTACATAAAGTCATTTTGCGAAATGACCTTGAAGCCTTAAAACTAATTTATAAATATTCTAAATAATCAGCATTATTAGTTTTTTACAAATACTTTACCTTTGCTTTAAAATAAATGATGATGCGAAAATTTCTTTTGGGCTTATTTTTTTTGATGTCTGTAAGCAATGCTATTTCTCAAAACAAAACTGCTGATGCTCATATCGAGGTATCCGATGCTATCGAAAAAATTACACAAACCAAATTTCATATTGATAACAACAACTCATATAAAATTCAGTTATTCTACGGTAATTTGAATGAAGCACATAAAGTACTTGCAAAATTCAAAACCACCTACGGAAATACCTGGAGTAGTAAAATCAAATTTGAAACTCCAAACTATAAGGTTTGGATAGGGAATTACAGGAATCGTCTTGAAGCCGATAGAGCTTTAATGCGTATTCAGAAGAAATTTCCAAGCGCATTTATTTTCAAACCCAAAAAATAATATTCCATAAGGAATCAGGAGTTTGCCTAAAAAGCAATATCAACGAAGGCTGAGCGATAGTCGAAGCCTGTTAATAAACTGACAATCTATCCATATAATGCTTTCGTTTAATGTATGGTTGCAACATTCTTGACTTCTCAGACAGCCTCATTAAAAACCATAGGTGACCCCTAACCCAAAACTTTCACGTACCTGAAATGCTTTGGTTGTATTATCGTCATAAATGGTTTGGAAAGTGAAATTTGAAGTAATGTATTTGTTAATGCGGACTACTAAATTGGTCAAATAATCTAAATCTACATTTTCGGCATCTTCCAAATAATTGGAATATAAACGAAGTATATTTTCCCATGTAACCCTATCAAAAATCTTAAATTTGGCGTAACCCTGAGCCGAAGCTCCTATTTCATAACGAAAAGTATCGCCTTGGTCAACTCCAAAACTTTCAGATGCATCCGTAAATTTTGATTTAACAAATATCATTTTTGAAGAAGCTGGCGCTATATTGAATTTGAAATTTCCTTTATCGCTTTTTTTCCAAGACATACCAGGACCAAATTCAAGATAAGCTGGAGAGAAAAAATCGGAATTCTTATCACCTTCCACAACGAAAGTTTTAGTTACTGGGGCAGATGCCCCTGCGGGAGTAAATCTTACGGTTTGCCGCAAACCTTCGCGACCCGATGAAAATTGGGTTCTTAAATTCGTGAAAAAAGAATAATCCCAATTTTCTGAGGCTCTTAAACCTACTAGGGTGTTATATTCTAACTGATCGTTTGTTTTTTGAAAGTCTTCATCCGTTATTTTAGCTACTCCGTAAGCTGCAATAATTTTATTATCCCATCGCCATTGTGCGTTGTCAAAATTTGCTTCAAAACTGCCATTTAAATCAAAAGATAGACTATTGACCCCACCTGTAGCGAAATCTTTATTAAATGCCGCTTGATTGAATAATAATGTACTTTTTCCTTTTATAAACCAAGTCTTCAAAGAATCAGGAACTGGTTGTTTTTGTGTTTTTTCACTTTCTTGAGCCATACAGCAAAATCCAGCCAAAATAAACACTAATAACAAACGCACACGCATACCTAATTTTTGCATCAAATTAACAAAAATTATACCATAAAAAAAGCCACCTATCGGTGGCCTTTGTACTTTATGTATTTAATCTTTCTAAAAATTAGAATCCGTAATTTAAACCAACACCAAATGTTTCTCTAATCTGGAAAGCACCGGTAGCATTATCATCATAAATGGCTTGAAAAGTTAAATTAGCAGAAATGTATTTATTTACTTTCATCACTAAATTCATTGTGTAGTCAATATCTACATTACCTACATCTTCTAAATAGTTTGAATACAATGCTAAAATATTTTCCATAGAAATATTCTCCATTAAGTTTGTTTTTAAATACCCTTGTAGTGAAGCACCAAATTCGAAACGTGAAGTATCATTTGCATCGACTCCAAAATATCCACCAGCATCATTGAATGCTTGTTCTTCAGCTGCATCAACTCTAGTGAATTCTTTAGCAACAAAAATTAATCTTGAAGTTGCAGGAGCTATATTAAATTTAAAATTATCGCTCTTTTTCCACAACATACCAGGACCAAATTGAAGATACGCTGGTGATAAAAACTCTGAATTTTTAATTTCTTGCGTCAAAGGATCTTCGAAACCATCAGCAAATTGTGTTCTGAAATTTGCAAAGAAAGAGTAACTCCAGTATCCAGCAGCTTTTTTTCCTACTAAGGAATTCAATTCTAAACGGTCATTTGTTTTCTGCGTATCGCCTTCGTCTATTCTTGCTAAACCGTAAGATCCTAAGAATTTGTTATCCCAAGTCCAGTCATCCTTTTTATAATTGATATCGTAACTTAAATTGATATCTAATGCAATACTATTGATACCTCCAATAGCCCAGTCATTATTAAATGCCGCTTGATTAAATAATACAGAAGCATTTCCTTGGCGTGTCCAAGGTCCTTTTTCTACCTCTTCTTTTTTCTCTTCTTCTTGCGCAAAAGTCAAACTTGTTGCTAATAACGCCACTAAAGTGATCGCAATCTTTTTCATAATAGATGTTTATTTTGACGCTGCAAATATAAACAAGGAAAAAGGTATTAATAAGATGAAATAGTAAAGCGACAAAAAAATCGACCAAATACCATTTGTTCTGCTAAAAGACTATTTTCTTTTATAAAGTGGGACTGAAGAACAGGCTTCGCCATACATAATGCTTTTGGCGTAAGGCTGTATTTTTTGAATTAAGCTGATATAAGCATTTTCAGGAACGGGCTTATTTGAACAACCTTTCACAATTACAGGCTTGTCTTGATATATTGAAAAATCTATTTGTTCGAGGGCTTCTTGATACAAGATCTCTTCTAAATCTTTTGAAGAACCAACTATTACTTTTTTAGCATACGGTGTAAGCACTGTGGTAAGTAACATGTATGCCCAACCTGGAATTATAGCATCGGTACTACAATGCAACATCACATATTGGTCTTGATATTGGGACCAATCGTAATTTCTAACATGATCTCTAAAATCTTTCTCGCGTAACAACAAACCTTCAAAAAGCCAATCTTTAATATCAAAAACAGTTCGTAATCCGACCTGATACCAATCTTCAAGATCAATGGTAATTAATTTGCTATTCGCTACTCGATTTACTATTTCCATTACTTTTCAGTATTGAGATATGAGAACTGAGATATGAGAAAATGTCTAATAGTGAAGCGATCTCAAATCTAAATTCTCAAATCCATTTAAAGCATTCCCAACTCAAGTTTAGCTTCTTCGCTCATTAAATCTTGCGTCCAAGGTGGGTCAAAAGTTAGTTCTACCTCAGCTTCATTAACCACATCAATTGATTGTATTTTTTGTTTTACTTCTTCTGGTAGCGTTTCTGCAACCGGACAATTAGGCGTCGTAAGCGTCATCAATACTTTGACGTCATTGTCTTCATTTACAAAAACGTCGTAGATAAGACCTAACTCATAAATATCTACTGGTATTTCGGGATCGAAGATGGTTTTTAAAACTGCCACTACTTGATCTCCTAAATTTTCTATGTTTAATTCTTCTGACATTTTTTTCACTTTACGCCCTACGCAGATCGCTCTACCTATTAATTTATTTTAGTTGTGTTTGATAAGCGACAGCATATAATTTTAATTGCTTAATCATACTTACAAGTCCATTAGCTCTAGTGGGTGATAAATGTTCTTTTAATCCGATCTGATCAATAAAACCCATATCCGCTTCTATAATATCCTTTGGGTGCTGACCCGAAAAGGCTCTTATCAAGATAGCAATAATTCCCTTAGTAATAATGGCATCACTATCGGCAGTAAAATTCAGTTTGTCACCTTCTAAATCAGCATGTACCCAAACTTTACTTTGACAACCTTTAATGATATTATCGTCTGTTTTATACTGCGCGTCAACCAAAGGTAAATCTTTCCCTAATTCGATCATATACTCGTAACGCTGCATCCAATCGTCGAACATTTCGAATTCACTAACAATTTCTTCTTGTATTTCTTTTATAGTCATAATCGGCTGTTAGCCTTTAGCTGTTAGCTATTGGCATTTGATTAAATACTTTTTTTAAGAGTTATAAAGCTAATGGCTAATTACCAAAAGCTTACAATTAACTCAACATCATCACTGCTCTTTTCACTGCATCTACAAAAACATCAATCTCTTCTTTTGTATTGTAGAATGCAAATGAAGCACGTACTGTACCTGGAATTTTATAAAAATCCATAATTGGCTGCGCACAATGATGTCCTGTTCGAACAGCTACTCCTAGTTTATCAACTATAGTACCAATGTCGTATGGATGAATATTGCCCACGTTAAAGGAAATTACAGCTGTCTTTTCGTCAGCTTCACCATAAATTCTTAGTCCATCTATTTCTTTTAACCTTTCCGTAGCATAAATTAGAAGTTCGTTTTCGTAAGCACCAATATTTTCATATCCTATTTCATTTAGGTAATCTAAAGCTACTCCAAATGCAATACCGCCACATATATTGGGCGTTCCTGCTTCAAACTTAAATGGCAAACCTGCATAAGTGGTTTTTTCAAAGCTCACTTGGTCGATCATATCACCACCACCTTGGTATGGCGGAAGTTTATTCAACCAATCTTCTTTACCGTATAATAACCCCACACCTGTTGGTCCGCATAATTTATGTGCTGAGGCTACGTAAAAATCTACATCTAAAGCCTGAACATCGGGTTTAATATGCGGCGTGGCTTGTGCTCCATCAATTAACACAGCCGCACCTACAGCGTGTGCTTTTTCTATAATAAATTCAATAGGGTTCACGGTGCCTAAAGCATTAGAAACATGGTTTACGAAAACTAATTTTGTTTTAGAGGAAAGTAAATTTTCATAAACATCCGTTTTTAACACTCCTTGCTCGGTCATTGGAATAACCTTTAAAGTAGCACCTGTACGCTCACAAAGCATTTGCCACGGCACTATATTGGAGTGGTGCTCCATTGCTGAAACTATAATTTCATCATCTTTTGCAAGAAAAGATGTAAAACCTGTTGCCACTATATTTATGGCATGGGTAGTCCCTGCTGTTAAAATAATTTCGTAATCGTTTTTCGCACTGAAGTGCTGCTGCACCTTTTTACGAGCCACTTCGTAGGCATCGGTGGCTTCCTGCGAAAGCGTGTGCACTCCTCTGTGAATATTAGCATTGTACCTAGAATAATAATCCACTATAGCATTAATAACTACCTGAGGCGTTTGCGAGGTCGCGGCATTATCAAAATAGATTAACGGTTTTCCATTTACTTCTCTTTTCAGAATAGGAAAATCAGCTCTTATTTTTTCAATATCAATCATCGACCGTTGCGTATTAAATTAATTTACAAAGTTAGGCTAAGTGTAGAAATTATAAATAATCACAGTTACTAAAATTCTTCTAAAAAATGGAAGCATTTATTGCTGTAGTAAAAGCTTCTAAAAACTTAGATCCGATTAACGAATTGCCCTTTGCATTTAATTTCGGACTCCAAACTGCGATACTGTATTGCCCAGGGTGCACTGCCACAATACCACCACCTACTCCACTTTTACCAGGCAACCCAACCCGGTAAGCAAATTCACCGGATTCATCATAAAAACCGCAAGTTTGCATAATCGCATTGATTCTTTTGGAACTACTAGAACTTAAAATTTCTGTATTAGTTATTGGGGAAATGCCTTTATTCGCCAACATCGAAAACACTTTGGCAACCTCGTCGGTAGTCATACAAATTGAGCACATATTAAAATAGAAATCCATCACTCTATCAATATCATTTTCTATGTTACCAAATGATTTCATGAGGTGAACCAAAGCTAAATTTCTGTAAGCGCAAGATTTTTCTGACTCAGCTATAGAGCTGTTGTATTGTATGCTTTTATCACCTATGATTTCATGAATAAATTCTAAAAAATCTTTCTCTGGATTTTGCAAAATACTCACTAAAATATCACTAACCACTATGGCACCCGCGTTAATAAAAGGGTTTCTTGGAATGCCTTGTTCATATTCTAACTGCACTAATGAATTAAATGGTGTGCCTGATGGTTCAACCCCTACACGTTCCCATATTTGAGCTCCCTGCCTAGAATAGGCCATAGCTAACGACAAGACTTTTACAATGCTTTGAATCGAAAATTTCTCTTGCGCATTACCAAAGTTATACAATTCCCCCTTTATGGTATACAAGGAAACGCCAAATTTTTGTGGATTGACCGCTGCCAATTCTGGAATATATTGTGCCGTTTGCCCCGTATTATCTAAAGTAGATAATACACTGTGGATAGAAGAAAAGGTTTCTTGGTAATTCATTGATTTGATTCTAGAAATTAGATATTAGAATATAGATTTCTTTTAATTTTAAACAATACTATAAAATTCTCTATTTAAAAAACTTTTAAAACTGACAATTCTTTTTAGAAATATAAACTTTTCCAAATATTGCAATAGTAGCAAAAAGTCTACAAAACAATTACCTTTGGGATAATGAGTAAGCATGATGTAGAAATTCAATTAAGAACTTTACCTTCTGTTCCTGGCGTGTATCAATATTACGACAAGCAGGAACAGTTGTTATATATAGGTAAGGCAAAGAATTTAAAAAAAAGGGTAACGTCTTATTTTACTAAACAACATGACAGTGGTCGGTTGCGCGTTTTAGTCCGTAAAATTCACACTATTAAACACATAGTAGTTAATAGCGAATCGGATGCTTTGTTGTTAGAAAACACCCTAATAAAAAAATACCAGCCACGTTATAATATTGCTTTAAAAGACGATAAAACCTACCCATACATCTGTATTAAAAATGAACGTTTTCCTAGGGTTTTTTCTACAAGAAGATTAATAAAAGACGGTTCGGAATACTACGGGCCTTATACCACGGGAAGGGTTTGGGGTACATTACTTAATCTATTTCGGGAGCTTTACCCTATTCGCACCTGTAATTATGATTTATCGCCCAGCCATATAGATCAGGGTAAATATAAAGTTTGCCTAGAGTATCATTTAAAGAATTGCAAAGGTCCTTGTGAAGGTCATGAAAAGGAAAGTGAATACAACACCTATATTTCATCTATTCGAGGAATTTTAAAAGGAAACTATAAAGAGGCGCTTGATTTTTTTAATGAAAAGATGCGTATTCATGCTGAAAATCTTGAATTTGAACAAGCGCAATACATAAAAAATAAAATTGAAGCTCTTGAAAAATATCAAGCAAAATCAACGGTAGTAAACCCTCGAATTAATAATGTCGATGTATTTAATATAGAAAGTGATGAAAGTTATGCCTACGTAAATTATTTGCAGATTTCGCATGGCGCCATAGTTCGTTCGCATACTATGGAAATTAAGAAGAAACTAGAAGAAACTGATGAGGAAATTTTAGAGCTTTCGGTCACTGAAATTCGATCTCGCTTCCATTCAATGTCACGAGAAATTTATACTCCTTTTGAAATTTCCGTTCCTGAAAATATTAAGCTTTCAGTTCCACAATTAGGGGATAAAAAGAAAATTTTAGATTTATCCTTACGAAATGCCAAGTATAGTCGACAAGAGCGTTTCAAAACTTTAAAAATTGTAGATCCTGAAAGACACACTAAACGCATTTTAGCGCAAATCAAAGAAGATTTACGCTTACCTGAACTTCCTGTTCACATGGAATGTTTTGATAACTCGAACATTCAAGGAACTAATCCTGTTGCTGCCTGTGTAGTTTTTAAAAATGGAAAACCTAGCAAGTCAGACTATCGAAAATTTAATATTAAAACTGTTGAAGGTCCTGATGATTTTGCTTCTATGGAAGAAGTTGTTTTTCGACGTTACCGCAGGCTGTTAGATGAAAACGAGCCATTACCTCAATTAATTATTGTAGATGGCGGAAAAGGACAATTATCTTCTGGCCTAAAAGCACTTGATGAATTGGGCTTACGAGGAAAGATTAGTATTGTTGGCATCGCCAAACGCTTAGAAGAAATTTATTTTCCTAGAGATAAATATCCTTTATATATCGATAAGAAATCAGAAAGTTTAAAAGTTATTCAACACATGCGTAATGAAGCACACCGCTTCGGCATTACGTTTCATCGCCAAAAACGCAGCAAAGCAGCCATTGAAACTGAACTTGAAAACATCCCTGGTATTGGTCAAAAAACAAGCATTGAACTTTTAAAACACTTTCGATCGGTGGCGCGTATCAAAAAAGCAACAAAGCAAGAATTAACCGAGGTAGTTGGTAATGCAAAGGCAGTTAAAATATTGGAGTTTTATAAATAACAGCCTATAACAACAGTTCCCCCTCTTGACATTACCTCGAACCATAATCCAATATTTACAGGGTATTCATCTGATAACGGCTCAAGTTAAAAACTTGGGGATTAATTTATCTTTGTGGGTTAAAAATTTTAGT
>JAHDEF010000031.1:0-5570 GCA_020628975.1 Aquimarina sp.
ACAACTTCCACCGTATAATATAGAAACAGATTCTGCTAAAGCCTCATCGTATTGATCCGCTAAGGTTTTACGAATAAAGAAATGCATTTCTTGTGCTTGGTCAGCACTAGCTGTTTCTCCTGTTCCGATTGCCCAAACAGGCTCGTAAGCTAAAATGATATTTTTAAAAGCACTAGCTTCTAAATGAAACAAAGCCTTAGAGATTTGTGAAGCCACTACATCAAAATGCTTATCTGCTTTACGCTCTTCTAATTCTTCTCCGAAACAAAAAATAACTTCCATTCCTTCTGCCAAAGCTTTATTCACTTTTTCAGCTAACAACGCATCTGTTTCACCGTAATAAGCACGACGCTCACTATGACCCAAAATAACTACATTAACTCCAGCACTTTTCAACATTGCTGCCGAAACTTCTCCTGTGTATGCTCCTGAATCGTGCTGACTCATATTTTGAGCAGCCACTTCAATACCAGAACCAGTAGTTTCACTAACTGCTAAAGCTAAATTTACAAAAGATGGTGTAATGATCACACGAGCTCCTGAGATGTTTTTTTGTGCTTTTAAATCGCTTATTAATGCTTTGGTTTCGGCTAGGTTTTTGTTCATTTTCCAGTTACCTGCTACAATTTTTTGTCTCATTTTTAATGTAATTATGTTCAACCTTAAAAGATTGAAATGATTTATTTTGTTTTACTTGTACTTAAAATATTATTTTCTTCTTTAAAAAAACTCTAAAAGATTCTAAGCCACTTTAATTTTAGGATCTAACAATATGTATAATATATCGACAAATATATTGATTACAATAAAGACTACCGCAATCAACAGTACAATCCCCATAACAATGGGTAAGTCTGACACATTTAAAGCATGTACAAGTTCTTTACCGATACCATTCCACCCAAAAATATATTCTACAAAAACCGCTCCTGCTAGCATCGATGCAAACCAACCTGAAACTGCCGTTAGCCCGGGGTTTAATGCATTCTTTAATGCGTGTCGCCATACGACTTGAAACGCTGTAAGTCCTTTCGCTCTTGCTGTTCTTATATATTCTTGATCTAAAACTTCTAATAATGAATTGCGCATGAGCTGACTTACGACAGCTAAGGGTCGAATACCTAAAACTACTGCTGGAAGAATTAAGTTTTTTAATTGCAGTACACTTCCTTCCCCAAAATCGTCTAATTCATATAAATTCCCTGACATATTTAAGCCGGTGTATTTGTACCAAACAAACCCAAAGAGCCAAGCTATAATTATAGCGCTAAAAAAAGAGGGAATACTTACACCGATGGTACTTAAAAACTGAATACTATTATCCCAAATATTACCTTTATTAATTGCCGCAATGATTCCTAAAAAACAACCCAAACTCATTGCTATCGTAATAGCACAAAGCGCCAACATTAATGTATTTGGAAAAGTTTCCGCAATAACTTCGCTTACATTTTTCCCTGCTTTTTGAAATGATTCTCTCAAATAAGGCAGCTTTACAGCAATATCTAATTTCCTTAGTGAAATGGAAATTCCAGTATATTTTTCTTCTTTAAAAAAACTGTAATCATCAGGGTTTTGACTGTGAAATGATATAGGCGACACGTCATTTAAGAATAAGAAATACTGTGTAATTAATGGTTTATCGAACCCGTATTTTTTTCGAACAATATTCAACTGTTCATCACTTTGGTTTTGCCCTAACATCATTTGTGCAGGATCGCCAGGAACGATGTGAAATAGTACGAAAACCATACTTAACACCCCAAATAAAGAAGCTATACCTACTAAAATCCTTTTATAAACAAACCTAAGCAATGGATTAAAATTTTAAGTCTTCAAAATCGTTCCAATGAACTTTATCCACAACCGTTCCTTTTTGTAATTGAACAGCTCCTGGATTAGATCGAATCATCGTTTTTAAAGCGGTTTCATCGGTCGTGTAAAAATCGAATGGCAGGTTATATTTTTTAGTAATCACTTTTTTATCGTCTGCAGAAGATGCTGACAAGGCAATGACCTTGTAGCCTTTGTTTGCTGCTCGTTCTGCCAAATCTTTCAGTTTTTCTAAACCTGATGCCTCTGACTTACTTAAATTGTAACATATAATTGCCAATACTTTATCAGCGTTTAAGAAGGTTTCGGTAAAATCTTCTCCGTCTTTCTCAATGGCAAAATCATGAATAGGCGGCTCATAACCTTTTTCTATTTCAATAGTTTCTACACCAACAAACTTTCCTGAAGTTTTAGGGTAGCTACCCGAGGTAGCAATTATTTTTTCCTTTCCATTTTCTTCGAATTTCCATTGATATTCAAATTTTGCTACGGGTGCCTTATCAGGCACGCGCATTCCTTCTGAAATATTTACGCCTTTTTTGTAAGCTCTAAAATCAATTTTTGGCAGATGCATTAACACGTGATAGCTATACCACATACAAGCAATTAAAACTGTAAAAGTGATTACGATACTGGCGAATTTAGAAAAGAATGGCGTAATAAATCGCTTCCCTATGAATAAAATAATAATTAGAATAAGAAGCACGACGTCTTTCCAAAAAGATTGCCACGGGTTCATTGGCATAGCATCTCCAAAACAACCGCAATCGGTCACTTTATTGAAATACGCTGAGTAGAAAGTTAAAAAGGTAAAAAAGACAATCATTGCTAGTAAAGCGTAAAGCGTCAATTTGTGTTTGTAACCAATAATTAACATTACACCCAATAATACTTCTGCAATTACTACAATGACTGACAATAGTAATGCATAAGGTTGAAGAAACTCTAAATTCAACACCCCCTCTGAAAAATACTCCTGTAGTTTATACGAAAAACCTAATGGATCGCTAAGTTTTATAAATCCTGAAATGATAAAAAAAACGCCTACAAAAATTCGGGTGACCCCAACAAGTATTTTCATTATGGTTAATTTAAATAGTTACGAGCTAACAAAAAATATGACTTGAATGTAAAGATTATATACAAATCCTTTAATAAAGTTAACTTAAATTAAACGTTGATCAGATGAATCATCGCAAATATTGCATAATTAATCATATCTTGATAGTTGGCATCGATACCTTCGCTTACAATAGTTTGCCCTTGATTGTCTTCTATTTGTTTTACGCGCAATAATTTTTGTAAAATTAAATCTGTTAGCGAACTTACACGCATGTCGCGCCAAGCCTCTCCGTAATCATGATTTTTAGCAAGCATTAGTGATTTTGTGTCCGCAATATATTGATTGTATAGCGCTAGCGCTTCTTCAGCGTTCAAGTCGGGTTGTGTAGCGATACCTTTCTCTATTTGAATTAAAGCCATAATACAATAATTTATAATGCCAATAAATTCAGACTCTTGACCTTCATCAATTTTATGTTCTGCATTTTCTTGCAAACCACGTATACGCTGCGCTTTAATAAAAATTTGATCGGTTAGCGAAGGCAATCTTAAAATGCGCCAAGCCGTTCCGTAATCTTTAGTTTTCTTCTTAAATAAGTCTCTACAAACACTTACGACCGCATCATATTGTTCTGAGGTATTCGACATAAAATTGTAATTTGGCTTTATAGAATATAAAAAATGATACTAAAATTTATATTTCAAAACTTAAAAAAAGCATCTCATTCTAATTTGTTTTCCAAAATTAGTAAGATCCTGAATTAAGTTTAGGATATCATATTTTATTATCAATAATTATTTGAAAGCAAGGTAACCATTCTTTGCAAAATTCCATCAATAGCTTTTGTATGACCATCAATTGTCAAGGTAATTTAATCGACTTCAATACTCCCAAAATTTTAGGTATTCTAAATGTAACCCCGGATTCTTTTTATGATGGTGGTACTTTGAAAAACGAAACTGATATTTTAGAAAAAGCTATAAAAATGATAGAAGAAGGTGCTGATTTTATTGATATTGGCGGATATTCTTCACGACCAGATGCTACTGATGTTTCTATAGAAGAAGAAATAAATCGCGTAATACCAGTGATTAAAGCTTTGAAAAAAGAAATTCCTAATATTTTAATTTCTATTGATACTTTTCGAAGTGAAGTGGCGCATCGTGCCTTAGATGCAGGAGCTTGTGTCGTTAATGATATTTCTGCAGGAAATTTAGACACAAAAATGATGGAAACTGTTGCGAAATATCAAGTTCCTTATATAATGATGCACATGAAAGGCACACCACAAACCATGAAGCAATTGTGTGCCTATGAAAATATTACCAAAGAAGTAAATTATTATTTTTCTGAAAAAATAGCGCAAGCTAGAGCGCTAGGCATAAACGATATTATTGCCGATCCTGGTTTTGGATTTGCAAAAAATCAAGACCAAAATTTTGAGCTGCTAAATAATTTTGAACTGCTGCAATTTTTAGAAATTCCCTTACTAGCTGGTATTTCAAGAAAATCGATGATTTACAAAACGTTGAATATTGCTGCTCAAGAAGCCTTAAACGGCACTACAGCTCTACATATGATTGCTTTACAAAAAGGCGCTAACATTTTAAGGGTTCACGATGTAAAACCTGCAAAAGAATGTATACAGTTGTTCGAAAAACTTCGTAAATTTCAACATTAACATACGGCATTGCTTTTAAATTTTATTCAATTACGATTTCTTGACATTATCGACATTTTACTTGTCGCTACACTACTCTACTATATTTACAAATTAGTCAGGGGGACTGCAGCTATCAATATTTTTATTGGTATTGTAATGATTTATGGGGTTTGGCAATTAACCAAAGCTCTTGATATGCTTATGTTAAGCACCATTCTAGGGGAATTTATTGGTGTTGGTATGTTTGCATTAATTGTGGTTTTTCAGCAAGAAATTAGAAAATTCTTATTGATGGTAGGTTCTACCAATATTAAATCTAGAAAACGATTTTTATCACAGTTGAAATTTTTACGCGATAATGAAACGGAGGTAGCTACTAACGTTGCTGCCATTATTAAGGCTTGTGAGAATATGAGTCAATCTTTAACCGGAGCTTTAATAGTTATAAAAAGAAATACATCTCTCGACTTTATAAAAAATTCGGGAGATCACATGAATGTAGAAATTAATGTACCCATTTTGGAAAGTATTTTTTACAAAAACAGTCCGCTGCACGATGGTGCGTTAATTATTGAAGAAAATCAAATTGTGGCTACACGAGTTATTATCCCTGTTTCGGGGGATATTAATATTCCTGCGCGCTTTGGTTTAAGACACCGTGCTGCCATTAGCATTACGCTAAAAACAGATGCTATAGCTTTGGTGGTTAGCGAAGAAACAGGGCAAATTTCCTACATAAACAATGGAGAGTTTGTTGCTTACAAAACTCCAAAAGCTTTAATTGAGCAATTGAATATTGATTTGTTATAGGTAAGTGTAGTATTGAGATATTAGATTTTAGAACGCTTCACTTTTGGGAAATTTATTTTTTCTAAAACATGGAAACTTTAAATAGTTTAAAAGTAGTAACAACTTAACTTTCTTAATTCTCACTTCTTAATTCTCACATCTCAATACTCACATCTCAATACTCACATCTCAATACTCACATCTCAATACTCACATCTCAAT
>JAHDEF010000031.1:5670-8256 GCA_020628975.1 Aquimarina sp.
ACTCACATCTAATTACCTACACCACATTCTTATATTCCTTCGCTTTGAAAGGCGTAATAATTAATCGTGAAGCTTTATCGAAATTGATATAGTTATATACCCAATTAAAAAGCGTAACTATTTTATTTCGAAATCCTACTAGAAATACTAAGTGAATAAACATCCAAATAAACCAAGCAAAAAACCCACCGAATTGTAATTTCCCAATATCTACAACTGCCTTGTTACGACCTATGGTTGCCATAGAGCCTTTATCGAAATATTTGAAAGGTTTCATTGCTTTACCATTATGGCTTGCCAGTAAATTTTTAGCTAAATGTTTCCCTTGCTGAATAGCTGGCTGTGCCACCATAGGATGACCACGCTCATAATCTTCAGTTTGCATTAAAGCAATATCACCTATAGCAAAAACATCTTCGAATCCTTCTACTTGATTGAACTCATTGACTTTATATCTATTCGCTCTAGGAATCACAGCTTCATCACTAAAACCTGATAATGGCGCTCCTGTTACCCCTGCTGACCACACAAAAGTAGCTGACTTTAAAGTGAGATCTGTATTGGTACTTACTACATGATTTTCATAGTTGGTTACCAATGTATTTAAGTGAATTTGAACACCTAACTTCTTAAGAAATTTCTCCGCGTTTTCACTCGCTTTTTCACTCATTGGCGGCAAAATACGACCGGCACTTTCAATTAAGTGAATTTGCATTTCACTAAAATCCATATCTGGATAATCCCTTGGCAAAACACCTAATCGCAATTCAGCAATTCCACCTGCAAGTTCAACGCCTGTAGGGCCTCCGCCAACAATTACAAAATTCAACAGTTCTTTTCTAAGCTCTGGGTCAGGAGTAATTACGGCTTGCTCTAAATTTTCTAACATTAAACTACGAAGCTTTAAGGCCTGCGGTACACTTTTCATACGCATCGCATTGTCTTGAATCGTTTGATTTCCAAAAAAATTGGTACGCGCTCCTGTGGCTATTACTAAATAATCATAGGGGATTACGCCAATATTCGTTTCTACTTCTTTTTGCTCTGTGCTTACATTGAGCACATTTGCCATTCTAAAAAAGGTGTTTTTTCCTTTTTTAACAATTTTCCGTAAGGGATAAGCTATCGATTCAGGCTCAAGTGACGAGGTCGAAACTTGGTATAACAAAGGCTGAAACGTATGGTAATTTTGTCGATCTAAAAGCACAATTTGAAAGTCTTTACGTTCAACTAATTCTTTAGCAATGGCTACTCCACCGAATCCTCCACCGACGATTACTACTCTAGGCTGTGTTGTATTGGGTATGTTTAACGTAGCTTCCATATGCTGTTTGATCGATTAAATTTTGTTTCTGCAAATAGCAACTATTCTTTGTGCTATACAATAAAGTTAGTATGTTTTTTTACGAGAATGTTATCGTAATCCGTAAAGTATTTCTCTAGTCCGATTTAACGTGCCCCCAACCCCCTCAGCTGCTCAAAAAACTTCATTTACTGTATGGAAAAGCTTATGACCATAAAGGAAAATAGCTTTTGAAAATTCAAGAAAAGAGGTCTTCGAAGACCCCTAAATAAAAAGTTAAAGCCTGTTGAAATTTCAAGTTTATGCTTAAATTTGCAATTCAATTTTTAGGGAAAGATTTGACTGATTGCAACCCTTTTTCGATTTCTTCGGAATAAATAATGCTAAAGCAGTGTAAACTTCTGTAGCTAGTTGCGTCTTACTTCCCGACTAAAATATTTTAGATGTCATATTTATTTACTTCAGAAAGTGTTTCGGAAGGACACCCAGACAAAATTGCGGATCAAATTAGTGATGCATTGATCGATAATTTTTTGGCTTTTGATGCTGAATCGAAAGTAGCCTGTGAAACTCTTGTTACTACGGGGCAAGTGGTTTTAGCTGGCGAGGTAAAATCAAACACCTACTTAGATGTTCAAAAAATTGCTCGTGATACGATCAATAAAATCGGATATACTAAAGGGGAATATATGTTCGATGGAAATTCATGCGGTGTACTTTCCGCTATTCACGAACAAAGTGAAGATATCAGCCAAGGTGTTGATCGTGGTTCTAAAGAAGAACAAGGGGCAGGTGACCAAGGTATGATGTTCGGTTACGCAACTAAAGAAACGGAAAATTATATGCCGTTAGCACTTGATCTTTCACACAAAATTTTAATAGAATTAGGGAATTTACGTCGCGAATTAAAAGACATTACTTATTTAAGACCCGATGCTAAGGCACAGGTAACTATTGAATATAGTGATGATAACGTACCGCAACGAATTGATGCTATTGTAGTTTCAACGCAGCACGATGATTTTGCGGATGATGAAACGATGCTTGCAAAAATTCGTGAAGATATCGTGAAGATTTTAATCCCTAGAGTTAAAGCCTTATTACCGAAATCTATTGCCCAATTATTTAACGACGATATTAAATACCACATCAACCCGACAGGAAAATTTGTTATCGGAGGGCCGCATGGCGATGCTGGTTTAACGGGTCGTAAAATTATTGTTGATACGTATGGAGGAAAAGGAGCTCACGGTGGTGGCGCTTTTTCAGGAAAAGATCCAAGT
>JAHDEF010000031.1:8266-12602 GCA_020628975.1 Aquimarina sp.
AGTAGATCGATCTGCGGCTTATGCCACGCGTCATATTGCAAAAAATTTGGTTGCTGCAGGTGTTTGTGATGAAATTTTAGTACAAGTTTCGTATGCTATTGGCGTGGTTGAACCTATGGGGATTTATGTAAATACTTACAGAACTGCAAAAGTTGACCTGAATGATGGTGAAATTGCCGCTAAAGTATCAGCGATTTTTGATATGAGACCTTTTGCCATTGAAGAGCGTTTAAAACTAAGAAACCCTATCTATAGCGAAACTGCTGCTTATGGACATATGGGAAGAAAAAATGAAGTGGTAACCAAAACTTTTACGCAACCTGACGGAAATAGCGTAACCAAGGAAGTTGAATTATTTACTTGGGAAAAACTAGATTTTGTAGATAAAGTTAAAGCTGCATTTGCTTAGTATATTAAAATTATCAAAATTATAAAGAGGCTGTCTAAAAAGATGAAAATCCTCTAAACGAACATTGAGCGAAGCCCAAATTTGGTTTGATTATCAGCTCATCTACAGGCTTCGACTAGCGCTCAGCCTTCGTTTATGATACTTTTTAGACAGACTTCTTTTTTTAGTTAAAAAATCCTAATTTTCTGAATTTTAGAATCGGTATTAAAATCGTTTATCGAAAGATATTCTATATCAGAATTGTAGCTAATAGCTCCATTTTTGTAATCTGCTTTATTTAATATAAATTGCATATTCTTTAAAGCATCAGATTCTAACACAACAGCATCCGTTACATAAGTGTACCACACTTTCGCATCAGGATAAGCCGCTACAAATTCAGAAAGACTACTACCCACACCTAATTTTTCTAGAGTTGTAATTTCAGGAGTGTACAAGGTAATCTCATCAATAGTTTCCGTTTTTCCTTTTTTATTAACAGTAAACAACGTTTTTCCTTCACAGGTAATTACATTGGTCATTATGGCTGTAGAACCTCCCTCCTCTTTTCTAATTATAGATTTCTCTTGACTTTTAAGAGGTGAAAATTGAGTAGGAAATGCTTCTCCAACTTTAAATTTCCCTATACCACTTGAGGTCAACTTTAGTGTATTCACATTAAAACTCCGCCAAGCATTTGAAATTTTGGTCGTTTCGTGTTTTGATTCAGAGTGAGAAAGTTCAGTGTTTTTCTCTTTTTTTCCGCAACTTGTTATTAATATAGTTACACCTAAAACCCACAAGGAATGTTGTATTCTTTTCATAAACTTGGTTAATTGTGTTTATACTAAAGATAGTACCTTTGTCGAACAATTGATACTTTATGTCAAAAATAATTTGCTTAGAAACTAGCACAACTAATTGTTCTGTAGCTATTTACAATAAAAACCAATTAATACATATACAAGAAGACAATAGTGACGGATACTCGCATGCAGAAAAATTACATCTTTTTATTGAAGAAGTTATTCAAGGTGCTAACTGTAAAATAGAAGAAATTGAAGCTATTGCCGTAAGCAAAGGACCTGGATCGTACACAGGTTTAAGAATAGGAGTTTCTACCGCTAAAGGATTGTGTTTCGCTTTAGGCATTCCGCTTATAAGTATTAACACTCTTGAAAGTTTAGCACAACAGCAAAAAATAAGTAGCGGATATATTATTCCAATGCTCGATGCTCGAAGAATGGAAGTGTACACAATGGCATTAGATGAAAATCATAATGTTGTAAACCCTTCTAACGCCTTAGTGCTAAATGAAAATAGCTATACAAATTATTTAGATGAAAAAAACTGTTATTTTATTGGGAGTGGCGTAACTAAATTCAAAGAAATTTGCGATTCCAAAAATGCTATTTATATCGAAAATGCTATACCGTCTGCTAAAGAACTAGGTAAAATCGCTTATCAAAAGTTTTTAAATAAAGATTTTGAAAATGTTGCTTATTTTGAGCCCTTTTACCTCAAAGACTTTCAAACCACGCCCCCTAAGAAGAAATAAATTTAACTGAAACGTTTAGCAAAACATTTTTTAGAGTGGGATATTTACGCATCAATTTTACATCAGGGCGACAAACAAATTTTTATCCCACTCTTAAATGTCTTAGGTAGTTTTTAAACTTCAAGATGATCCCCCAACCAAATTTGAAGTACCTACCTAATTTCACTATGAAGTACTTTTAAACATTATATTTTTATATAATTGAATTGAGGTACAATAATTTTCTGCTTCGAATCTTTATGTGCATCAAGAATCCCAATAATTTTTGAAACCTCAGCATATACATTCGATATGTTTTGCTTTTCTACAAAAGCAATATTTAAGATTAGTTTTAGAATTTCTAAAACTTCACTAACCGTACAATACCTATTACCTTCAAAAATATCTTCTACAAAATTCGGAGGATACGTTTCGTTTATGGATGCTTTTAACCGGTCATCACAAATTGTCCAAGCAAATAAAAGCTTGTTTTTTATGTCAGTAATATTTACTTTTCTTGATAAGATCATTAGCTTCTAGTATATTGCATTACAAATGAAATGAAGACTCAAAATAAATTTTCGTTTCACTTTTGTTTCAAATTAAAGCATTTGTAATATCTTTGATATCTAGTATTTCACCTAATTACTACACTAAAAATACATAACTAATTTGGTATTTTACCTAACTAGTTTAAATTAGTTATGTTTTTGTGAATCCCCTAACTAAATGAGATCTTTAGAAGAAATAATTCAAATTTTAAGAGAAAATGGCGTAACTGGTTACAAAATTTGCAAAGACACTAAGGGAGCTATTACAGAAAATGGTGCTAACAATATATTAGAAGGCAAATCTACCAACCCAAGAAAGATCACTTTAGAGCTACTTGACACCTATATCAATAGCCAGCGGCTAGATGACGCTTATGAAACATCTATTTTTAACATAGACAAAGTGGTTAATGAAGAAATATCTGACTGTGACCTAAAAACCTGTATAGAAATTGTTTTAGCTAATGCAGAAAGAGCTCAAAAAACAACTATTTTTGATACTTATTTAAATGTAATACGCAATGAAGTGGAGGTTAGTATAAGAAGAGAATACACAGAAATGATCAATCAACTGATTCTAAGTAAAGAAAAAGATAAGAAAAGCTTAGGTAATTAATAACTTAATATCATCATAATTATCGAGTCGATCGAGCAACGAAATCATTTCACTTTTTAAAGAATGGTTTTTTTTTAGCAGTTCGTTATTTCTTGCCACTAATTTAAGCTCCATATCTTTCATTTTGATCTCGTAATCCTTACGATCAATTTCCATTTTTTTTAATGAAGCTATTTCTCGAATACTTTTTTCGAGTACTAAAAATTGAGCGTCGGTGATATACGCAAAACTCGAATTTCTAATATTGTCTTCAAGCAACCATCTATCTAAAGTAGTGCGAACTGAGGTATATATTTTTTTAAACATAAGCAGGCACTTTAAGAAATTATTGAATTTTCGGGTTTCTCGTGAAGATTGATTTTCACCTCTTCACGCTGTTCCGTTAATTTTTCAAGTATTTGTCTTGAAACTTTACTTTCGAGTATTTTGGATTGGCTGAGGGCTTGCCAAGATTTGACTATTAGAAAAGTTACTAAAAATGCAAAACCTAAATTTATTAAAATCAAAGTTAGGTTTTTTTCATCGATAAAAAATTCTATCAAACTATATACTACAACAAATAATATAGGAATAGTTGAAACAACATAGGCTTGTAAGGGTATTGTTATCAAGACTATTAATAAACAAAAATATGTTTCAAAATAAGCCATGAACGAATAAAAATTGTACCAACCTAAAAAAGACTCTTCAGAGTCTTTATTTACAAAAATATGAAGATAAAGTGGCAATATTGCTACTACCCTAAGAATTGAAGCAAAAGTTCTAACCTTACTATTAAAAACTATTGTTTTTTTTGAAGTTTCAGAAACTTTTGCTTCTATTATACCCATTTTATCTATGCCTTATTTGTCTTTTTGTTAAAAACGCTGGCGAAAAAGTATCTACTTCTGATACGTTTTCATTATTATTTTCTTGAACGTCTGCAGTGTCGGGGGAACAACTAACAGCAAATACACTTACTAAAATTACAGCTAAGGTTAATTTAATAGTTTTCATAGTAAAAAAATTTAAAAGGTTTGTTTGTACCTTCTAAATTAGATTTGAAAACCTATTTTTAACCCCCAAATCGCTCAAAATTGTTAACGATTTGATTGTGATAAATATACAAGATATTACTAAAAATCAAAATTTTTTATAATTAATTTTCAAGGTTTTAGAAGTATCAAATACTTTTACGGCTTGTATTTTTGAATCATATTTGGATCATATTTGATTCATTTCATATCCATCAAAAAAAATTTTTT
>JAHDEF010000032.1 GCA_020628975.1 Aquimarina sp.
GGTTTTTAATGGCTTAGGTAGCTTTAAAGATGCCACACATATTACCGTAACAGCTGAAGATGGTTCTACTTCTGAAATAGAAGCAAAACAAACTATTATTGCTACTGGTTCTAAAGCGTCATCGTTACCATTTGCAGAAGTTGATGGTACACGTGTAATAACATCTACAGAAGCTTTAGAATTGAAAGAAATTCCAAAACACCTTATGGTGATTGGGGGAGGTGTGATTGGGTTAGAATTAGGTCAAGTATATAAGCGATTAGGGGCGGAGGTTTCCGTAATCGAATATGCAGATCGAATTATCCCTGGTATGGATAGTGCTTGCTCTAAAGAGTTAATGAAAGCTATGAAAAAGCAAGGCGTTAAATTCTTCTTGAAGCATTGTGTGAAAAATGTTACTAATACTGGCGACGAAGTAGTTCTTAATGTTACAGATAAAAAAGATCAAGAAGTAGAGTTCAAGGGGGACTATTGTTTGGTATCAATCGGTAGAAGTCCTTATACAGAAGGCTTAGGCTTGGAAAATGTAGGAATTACCACGAATGAAAAAGGACAAATACCAACTAACGCCCATTTACAAACATCAGTATCTAATATTTATGCGATTGGTGATGTGGTTGCAGGTGCCATGTTAGCTCATAAAGCGGAAGAAGAAGGTGTTTTAGTTGCTGAAGTTTTAGCAGGACAAAAACCACATATAGACTATAATTTAATACCAGGTGTAGTGTATACTTGGCCAGAAGTGGCTGCTGTTGGTAAAACCGAAGAGCAATTGAAGGAAGCCGGTGTAAATTATAAAGAAGGAAAGTTTCCATTTAGAGCTTTAGGGCGTTCTCGCGCTAGTGCCGATTTAGATGGTTTTGTTAAAATTTTAGCGGATGCAGAAACAGATGAAATTTTAGGAGTTCATATGGTTGGGGCACGTTGTGCTGATTTAATTGCAGAAGCAGTAGTAGCTATGGAATACCGTGCTAGTGCAGAAGATATAGCAAGAATGAGTCATGCGCACCCTACGTTTACAGAAGCAATTAAAGAAGCCGCTTTAGCAGCAACTGAAGACAGAGCATTACATATCTAAAAGATTTTCTTTTAGTGTGATTTTATTTATGAAACTTCATATCGAATACTTTAAAACAAGTATTTCATTATAAATATTAAAAAAGAGTCTGTCTAAAAAGTACCATAAACGAAGGCTGAGCGTTAGTCGAAGCCTGTAGGTGAGCTGATAATCAAGCCACATTTCGGTTTCGCTCAATGTTCGTTTATAGGATCTTCAGCTTTTTAGACAACTTTTTTTTTGATAGAAATCCAATAATCAAATTGTTTTTAGTCAACCATTCTAGGTAAACACTAACGGTTATCATTTAACAAAACTTTAGTTTAAGTACAAATCTATTCTCCCTTAAGTAGCTAAAAGATTGCGTAATTTTAAGGGTATGAGTGGAAGCGATTATAGAAGTAGAGGTTTTGTGTTTAAAAAATACGAGGCTGACGAAGAAAGTATTTTTGATAGGTTACTAGATATCTTCAAAGAATTAATCACACATACATCAGGTGATGTTGATGAGGCTTTAGATTGGCTTCGAGAATTAGATAACGAGTACGGTATAACTACTCCTGAATATACGTTAGAAGATTTTGAAGAAGATCTAAAGAAAAAAGGATACCTCCGAGAAGAAATACAGCCTGACGGCAGCGGACAAAAATCAATTACCGCTAAAACCGAGCGAGCTATTCGGCAAAGTGCACTCAATCAAATTTTCGGTAAACTACGTAAATCACGTTCAGGAAATCATAGTACCCAAAAATTAGGTAGTGGTGATGAACGTACGGGCGAATTTCGAAACTATCGATTTGGTGATGGTATAGATCAGGTTTCTATGACTGAAAGTTTGCGAAACGCACAAATTAACCACGGATTACAAGATGGCTTCCGACTCACGGAAGATGATTTAGTGGTACACGAAACCAATCATAAATCACAAATGAGTACCGTACTAATGATTGATATTAGTCATAGTATGATATTATATGGTGAAGATCGCATAACACCGGCCAAAAAAGTAGCTATGGCATTAGCGGAACTCATTACAACGCGATACCCTAAAGATACTCTGGATATTATTGTTTTTGGAAACGATTCTTGGCGTATTGATATTGCTGATATTCCTTATTTAAACGTGGGTCCTTACCATACCAATACTGTGGCAGGATTGCAATTGGCGATGGATTTATTAAGAAGAAAAAGAAATACCAATAAACAAATCTTTATGATTACTGATGGTAAACCCAGTTGTATACGTTTGCCCGATGGTAGATATTATAAAAATAGCAATGGGTTAGATAAATATATTGTGAACAGATGTTATGCTATGGCACATCAAGCGCGTAAGCTTCATATTCCAATAACCACTTTTATGATAGCGCATGATAATTATTTAATGGAATTTGTAGAAGCATTTACCAAAGCCAATCAAGGAAAAGCATTTTACACAGGGCTGAAAGGCTTAGGAGAAATGATTTTTGAAGATTACGAGCAGAATAGAAAAAAACGAATTAAAGGATAAAATATCTGTATGGACTTTACACAGTTAAAAACACTTGGCGAATTAAAACAAGTCGGCTATACTTCAAAAAGTATAAAAGATGAATTACGTGATAATTTAATTACAAAATTACAGCAAAATGAAACTTGTTTTGAAGGAATACATGGTTACGAAAACTCTGTAATTCCTGAATTACAACGCGCCATACTTTCAAAACACAATATCAATTTATTAGGGCTACGCGGGCAAGCAAAAACAAGAATTGCTAGGCAAATGATTCATTTATTAGATGCCCACATTCCTGTGGTGGGAGGTTCAGAAATTAATGATGACCCTTTGCAACCCATTTCTCGTTTTGCGAAAGAATTAATTAAAGAAAAAGGGGACAATACACCAATTTCTTGGTTAGCAAGAGCAGATCGATTTGCAGAAAAATTAGCCACTCCCGATGTTACCGTGGCTGATATTATAGGTGATATAGATCCTATCAAAGCAGCAAACCTAAAATTATCGTACGCCGATGACCGTGTAATTCATTATGGAATGATTCCACGAGCTAATAGATGCATTTTTGTAATCAACGAATTACCCGATTTACAGGCAAGAATTCAGGTAGCGCTTTTCAATATTTTGCAAGAAGGCGATGTGCAAATTCGAGGTTTTAAATTACGTTTAAACTTGGATATGCAATTTGTATTTACGGCAAACCCTGAAGATTACACCAATCGTGGCAGTATAATTACACCTCTTAAAGACCGAATTGGCTCTCAAATACTAACGCATTATCCTGAAAATATTGAAATAGCGAAGAAAATTACGCAACAAGAAGCAAAATTAGATGCTCGACAATCGGAAGGCGTATATGTGCCTGAATTAGCAAAAGACTTACTAGAGCAAATTGGTTTCGAAGCAAGAAAAAGTGAATATGTTGATCTAAAAAGTGGTGTAAGTGCTCGAATGAGTATTACCGCTTATGAGAACCTGTTAAGTGCCGCTGAATTAAGAATGTTGGAAAATGCAGAGTCGAAAACTTCGGTAAGATTAAGCGATTTTATGTCGGTGATTCCAGCAATTAATGGTAAAATAGAATTGGTTTACGAAGGAGAACAAGAAGGTGCCGCTTCGGTTGCTATGCAACTTATTCAAAATTCTATTACTAGTTTATTTTCTACATATTTTCCTAAAATAGAAAAATTAGAGCGTCAAAATCAACAAAGTCCCTACGATGAAATCATGAAGTGGTTTTATGATGGACAAGGATTTGAGCTATCAAATGCTATGGAAACAGATGCTTACGAACAACAACTAGATTTGGTTACCCCTCTAAATAAATTACTAGAAGAATTTCAACCCGACTTACCTAAAGAAGATACTTATTTTATGAAAGAATTTTTGCTTTGGGGTTTGGTAGAATTCAAAAAACTTAGCAAACAAAAACTCGATAAAGGATTTGAGTTTAGAGATGTTTTAGGAAATTATATCAGAGGAATTTAGAATTTTTTTCTAGTCAGTTACTGAATATAAATAACGTAAACTCTTAATTAAAAAGGGTTTGCGTTATTTGTTTTAGAAGATAGTTGTTTATGTTTATGACGAATAACAGGATTTAAAATAAATAAGCAGAAGCCTACTTTTATTTCAGCTGTTTCAATTTTGCAATAAATTCCTTTCCGTTTCCTATGTGTGCTTCTTTTCCAGGCTGTTGAATGTATGGAATTCCGTAATCTGTGAATTTTACAATTCCATTTTTATCTAAAAATAAATTGGTTGGAAAATTTTCTAAATTCAATTTTTCAATGAAATCTGTTGCGTTTACGATATGCTTAAAATTATAAGGCTGCTTTCCTAAAAAATCATGGATATTTTGAGTGCTTTCATAGGTGATTGCGACAAAATTAAATTCATCTTTATAATTGTCGTGCATATCATTGAGAATAGGAATTTCATCAATACAAGGGGCACATCTTGTAAACCAAAAATTAATTAACGTTGGTTTACCTTTTAAAGCATCTAAAGAAAATTCTTTTCCATCAATAGTAATTAATGGAATTTCAGGTAGCTTTTTGTCAACATATTCGTTTAAAGGTCCAGGTATTTGAATGTCTAAATTGACAAAGTGAATTATGGAATCCTTTTTCTTTTCTGTTTTAGTAGTATTCGCAAACACTGTAATTTCTTGATTTATATTTTGCTGCCATAAGGCTTTTGTCTCCCTAATCGTTTTTTTAAATTCTAGTGTTGTCAATCTATTATTTCCATTAGTAGAATAAAAAGTGGTTTGAGAAAAAGAAGTTAAAGAAACAAATAGCAGTAAAGCTAAGCTAATGATTTTCATAGGTAAATTTTTTGATGAAATAAATAGTGTTTAATAAAACTACGTGTTGATATGTCAAATTTCTTAAAAGATTATTCTAATTTGTAACTTATTGTTTATAGCTAAAATAGAAGAAATAGGATAATAAATTTATTCTGTAAAAATAATTGACAATAAAAGTTATACTAGAAGAAGGTTTTAAAAAGATAAGAACAGCATCTATGTCAAATAATATGCAAAGGAGAATCACATAAAGAAATAACTTCACCAGATAACATTGTACCCATATGCTGATTTCCTACTCTTACTCGAACTAAGCGCAGCGTAGGAAAACCTACAGCTGAAGTCATTTTTCGAACTTGCTGAAATTTACCTTCTTTTAAAACAATAGAAATCCAAGTGACAGGACCATGCCTATCATCTCGTATCTTTTTTTGACGATTGGGTAATTCAGGTACGGTATTTAGTAATGTAGCCTTACAAGGTTTGGTTTGATATTTTTTTCCGTTAAAACCGATTTCAACACCTTTTCTCAACTGCGTCAACTCGTTTTCCGTAATTGCGCCATTAACTAATGCGTAATATTCTTTTTCAAACTTACTACTGTTAATTTCATTGCTGACTTTGCCATTTGTAGTTAGAAATAGTAAGCCTTCTGATTTTTCGTCTAAGCGACCTATAGCCATTGTACCTTCTGGGAAATTCCCTAATTCACCAAGTAATTTTTTGCTATTCTTTTTAGGCCCATTATTAATAAATTGACTCAAATAACCGTAGGGTTTATAAATCATGAAATGAAAATGTTTCTTTTCAGAACTCATAATATTTTCTTGTAAGAAGTAAATGCTATATAAAAGCTAATGTCAACCATTGTTTATTCCCCTTTTAAGGGACTAATAATTTTTACATCTTGAAAAGCAATTGCGCCTTTAACCACACTAGAAATCAAATCTCGAAGCGAATCAATAATTTGAATTTTCAATTCACTTTTATGGTATATTATTGAAACTTCACGAGCTGGGCTTGGTTCTTCAAAAGCTAATAAATTGCCTTTTTCTACTTCTTTAATGTCTTGTGTATGCAAATAGGGTAGTAGCGTCATTCCCAAACCTTCGTTAGCAAGTTTGACTAAGGTTTCAATACTTCCGCTTTCCAAAGTGAACTGTGATTCTGCATACGATTTTTTTGTTTTACAGATATTTAGTACGTTATCTCTAAAACAATGACCATCTTCTAACAACAAAATTTCATTAGGGTCAAGATCTTCTGTAGTCAAACTTGTTAGTTTTGATAATGGATGTTGTTGCGGAACGTATCCATAAAAAGGTTCGTAATACAATGGTCGCTCGACGATATGTTCATTATCTAATGGTGTAGCAGCAATTGCGGCGTCAATATGACCATCAAGAATTTTTTCAATAATTGTTTCTGTAGGTAACTCAAGTATTTTAAGTTTTACTTTCGGATATTTTTTAATATACGTATTCAAAAACATAGGAAGCAGGGTTGGCATCACTGTTGGAATGATTCCAATAATAAATTCACCACCTATAAATCCTTTTTGTTGGTCAACGATATCCTGCATACGCTCGCTTTCGTTGACTATATTTTTGGCTTGAATGACTAGTTTTTTACCAACTTCGGTAAGCTCAATAGGTTTTTTTGAGCGATCAAAAATTTGAATATCTAATTCTTCTTCCAATTTTTGAATTTGCATACTCAACGTAGGTTGCGTAACAAATACATTTTTTGCGGCTTTAGTAAAATTTTGATATTCTGCTACAGCAAGAACATATTTAAGTTGGGTAATAGTCATAATCAGCAAATGGCTTTTAGCAGTTAGCCATGGTAAAAGTAATTCAATTTGTTAAAACAATAGATAAAATAAAGCTGTTTGCTAATAGCTAATAGTCAAAAGCTATCATACTTGCATAATTCCAACATTGTAGCGCTCGGTTATGGGAGCCTGATTAGCTGCTTCAATACCCATGCTAATCCATTTTCTAGTTTCTAGTGGGTTTATGATAGCGTCTGTCCATAATCTAGCGGCAGCGTAGTAAGGAGAAATTTGCTTGTCATATCGTTTTTTAATTTCTTGAAAAAGTTGAGTTTCTTTTTCAGGAGTCAACACTTCACCTTTAGCTTTTAAGGAAGCAGTTTCTATTTGTAACAATACTTTAGCAGCTTGTGCACCTCCCATTACCGCAAGCTCAGCACTAGGCCACGCCACCATTAATCTTGGGTCATAAGCTTTTCCGCACATAGCATAATTTCCAGCACCATAAGAATTCCCCATAACTACCGTAAATTTAGGAACTACCGAATTAGCCATAGCACTTACCATTTTGGCCCCATCTTTTATAATACCACCATGTTCGCTTTTACTACCAACCATAAAACCAGTAACATCTTGAAGAAATACCAACGGTATCTTCTTTTGATTACAATTAGCAATAAATCGAGCAGCTTTATCTGCCGCTTCCGAATAAATTACACCACCAACTTGTAATTCTCCTTTAGCATTTTTGCTAACCGAACGTTGATTAGCGACAATTCCTACGGCCCAACCATCAATCCGAGCATAGCCCGTTAGTATGGTTTTTCCATAATCTTCTTTGTATTGCTCAAAATCTGAATTATCGACAAGGCGTTTTATAATGGGTAATACATCGTAGGGTTTATTACGTGCAGCAGGCAGTAAACCAAAAATTTCTTCTTCTTGTTCATTAGGTGACGCACTATCTATACGATCGAAACCAGCATTTTTTGGAGCCCCTATTTTAGAAACGATGTTCTTAATTTTATCTAAAGCATCTTGGTCATTTTTTGCTTTATAGTCGGTTACACCCGATATTTCACAATGAGTTGTAGCGCCGCCTAAGGTTTCATTATCAATTTCTTCACCAATCGCAGCCTTAACCAAATAGCTTCCTGCTAAGAAGATGCTTGCGGTTTTATCAACAATAATAGCTTCATCGCTCATAATAGGTAAATAAGCACCTCCAGCAACACAGCTTCCCATAATGGCAGAAATTTGAGTAATTCCCATACTACTCATGCGCGCATTATTTCGAAAAATACGTCCAAAGTGTTCCTTATCAGGGAAAACTTCATCTTGCATAGGTAGAAAAGCCCCGGCACTATCTACTAAATAAATTATAGGAAGGTGATTTTCCATCGCTATCTCTTGCGCACGAAGATTTTTCTTTGCTGTGGCAGGAAACCAAGCACCAGCCTTTACGGTAGCGTCATTAGCAACTACAATACATTGCTTTTTTTGGATATAGCCTATCACAACAATTACACCTCCGCTAGGGCAACCGCCGTATTCTTGATACATATCTTCTCCAACAAAAGCACCAATTTCAAGCACATCAGTATTTTTATCTAGCAGATAATCAATACGCTCACGAGCAGTCATTTTGCCTTTAGCATGTAATTTCGCAATACGCTTTTCGCCGCCACCAAGCGCAACTTTAGTTAATCGCTGTCTTAATTCTGAGGCTAGTAAACGGTTGTGATCTTCGTTTTTGTTGAAGTTGATATCCATGTATAGTTAGATTGTGTAAGCAAAAATAACGAATGGCAAATATATTGATGCTCTGAATTTATTTTTTGATTCAAAATAGAATTTTGCGTTAATTTTTTTGAGAAGTTGTAGCAAACAATGTAAAGTATTACAGTTTAAGTCTCTTGATTATCAACAGCCAAAGAAGTTTTTGTGAACAATAATCTAGTTTTAAACTTGGAATAGTAAAATGTTAGGCGGTATTTTGCGCATTCGAAATGAAGCCGATGAAATTGGAGAGCAAAATTAAAGTACCTGTAGCAAAACGTATTCCCAAGAAATTAGAAATACATAATGATACAAGAATAGATAATTATTTTTGGTTAAACGAAAGAGAAAACCCAGAGGTTGTAGATTACTTAAATCAAGAAAATGATTATTACGAATCATTAACGGCACACACAAAAGATTTTCAGAAATCGCTTTTCGAAGAAATGAAAGGTCGTATTAAAGAAGACGATGCATCGGTACCTTATAAGCATAACGGATATTGGTATATTACACGATATGAAAAAGGTAAAGGTTATCCAATTTATTCAAGAAAAAAAGATTCTTTAGAGGCTACTGAAGAAATTTTGATGGATTGTAATATCGAAGCTGAAAACCATGATTATTACAAAGTAAGGGGTTTGTCAATAAGCCCAGATAATAAGCTAATGGCTTTCGGAGAAGATACGGTAAGTAGAAGGCAATACACGATTCGAATCAAGAATTTAGAAACCGGAGAAATTTTAGAAGATAGTATTGAAAATACCACTGGAAGTGGAACTTGGGCAAATGATAATAAAACCCTTTTCTACACTAAAAAAGATCCTGAAACGCTTCGTTCTTACCAAATCAAAAAACACTATTTAGGTACTAACGAAAAGGCAGATATTATTGTTTATGAAGAAGCTGATGAAACCTTTGATACTTTTGTTTATCGAACAAAATCAGAAAAGTTTATTGTAATTGGAAATAGTGCTACGCTAACTTCAGAATATCGTTTCATAGATGCAGACCAACCTGAAGCAGACTTCAATATTTTACAAGAACGCATACGAGGATTAGAGTATGGAATCGATCATTACAATGGTCATTTTTATATTTTGACAAATGCAGATGAGGCAGTTAATTTTAAATTGATGAAGGCTTCTGAAACAGATACAGGAATAGCTTCTTGGGTGCCTATTATTGATCATCGAGAGGATACTCTAATAGAAGATATTGATGTTTTTAAAGATTTTTTAGTAGTTACTGAAAGAAATGATGGCTTAACAAAAATTAGAATTAAAGCTTGGGATGGTAGTCAAGATTATTATTTGCCTTTTGGCAACGAAACCTATATGGCTTATTCTAGTATTAATATGGATTTTGATACCCAATGGTTTCGCTATGGTTATAGTTCATTAACTACACCTACTTCTATTCTTGAGTTTGATATGCAAACCCAAAAAACAAAAGTGCTTAAAGAACAAGAAGTTCTTGGAGGTGATTTTAGTAAAGAAAATTATACAAGCGAACGTATATGGGCAACCGCTGATGATGGTAAAAAAATACCCATGTCAGTGGTATATCGAAAGGATACCGTTTTAAATGAAAACACGCCATTGTTACAATATGCCTACGGTTCCTATGGGCATACTATTGATCCTTACTTTTCAACGACAAGATTGTCTTTGTTAGATCGAGGTTTTGTTTATGTAATTGCACATATAAGAGGTGGTGAATATTTAGGTAGACCTTGGTACGATGATGGTAAAATGTTGCAGAAGAAAAATACTTTTTCAGACTTCATTTCTTGTTCTAAACATTTAATTGCAAACAATTATACTTCTGCAGCGCACTTATATGCTATGGGAGGTTCTGCAGGTGGTTTATTGATGGGAGTAATTATGAATGAAGCACCTGAATTATATAAAGGAATTTTAGCAGCTGTACCCTTTGTAGATGTGGTTACCACGATGTTAGATGATACTATTCCCCTAACCACAGGTGAATATGATGAATGGGGAAATCCTAATGATGAAACATATTATCATTATATAAAATCGTATTCACCTTACGACAATGTGAAAGCGCAAGATTACCCGAATGTGTTAATAACAACAGGTTTTCATGATTCGCAAGTACAATATTGGGAACCCGCTAAATGGATTGCTAGGCTTAGAGCACATAAAACCGATAACAATCAATTATTTTTACAAACAAATATGGAAACGGGACACGGAGGTGCCTCGGGAAGATTTGAAGCTTTAAAGGAGTTGGCACAAGAATATGCTTTTGTGTTTGACTTAGAGGGCATTTCAGTCTGACAAAAAAAATGTAAATTCGCAGTAACTCTGGGGATATAAAATTTTATTTATATTTAGAGTAACAAATCGTTTTATGGAGCAGGAAATACAAGCCTACAATAATGTTCTTGAGTTAATAGGGAATACTCCCTTGGTCAAATTGAATAGAATTACTGAAAATTTGAAAGGGAATTTCTACGCTAAAGTAGAATCTTTTAATCCAGGGCATTCTACTAAAGACCGTATAGCGCTGTACATTATAGAAGAAGCCGAACGAAAAGGAATTTTAAAACCAGGCGATACTATCATTGAAACTACAAGTGGTAATACTGGTTTTAGCCTTGCTATGGTAAGCATTATTAAAGGGTACGAATGTATATTAGCAGTAACATCAAAATCTTCAAAAGATAAAATTGAAACTCTTAAAAATTTAGGGGCTAAAGTATATGTTTGTCCAGGAAATGTGAGTGCCGATGACCCAAGATCATACTACCAAGTAGCAAGAAAATTACATTCAGAAATCAAAGGATCAGTATATATTAACCAGTATTTTAACGAATTAAATATTGATGCACATTACCGTTCAACAGGCCCTGAAATATGGAATCAAACAAATGGTAAGATTACTCATTTGGTAGCCTGTAGTGGAACTGGTGGAACTATATCAGGAACTGCACGTTTTTTAAAAGAACAAAATCCAGATATCAAAATTTTAGGAGTTGATGCATTTGGGTCGGTATTAAAAAAATATCATGAAACTAAGGAGTTCGACGAAAAAGAAATATATCCATATCGTATAGAAGGTTTAGGTAAGAATTTAATTCCAACAGCTACCGATTTCGATATCATCGACGAATTTGAAAAAGTTACGGATGAAGATAGCGCACATACGGCTAGAGAATTAGTACTTTCTGAAGGTATGTTTTTAGGATATACCTCAGGGGCGGCAATTCAAGGTTTGAAACAATTCGCTGAGAAAGGAGCATTCGATGCCAATAGTAATGTAGTGATCATTTTACCCGATCATGGTTCACGATATTTAAGTAAAGTATATAGTGACGACTGGATGAATAAACAAGGATTTTTCGATAGCGTACGTGAAGAAAATGCTACTAAAATAGAAATTATCAAATAGTAAAATAATTAACAATACAACTAACTAAACTAAATTATTTTACGTTAAGCCTTCGTTTAGAAGGCTTTTTTGTTTTGTTCAATGGCTAAACAAAATAATTGATTTATTTTTGACTTAAATTTCAAAGGCACCTCTAAGAATATGATTTTCTAAAAGTGTTTTTGAAATATTTGATAACTAGTGAATATCTAGATACATGAGAGATTTATTTGAAAAGATTTATGCCGATAAAGGACCATTAGGAAAATGGGCAGACCAAGCAGAAGGTTACTTTGTGTTTCCTAAGTTAGAAGGACCAATTTCTAACCGAATGAAATTTCAAGGTAATGAAGTAATTACATGGAGTGTAAATGACTATTTAGGATTAGCTAATCATCCTGAAGTTAGAAAAGTTGATGCAGACGCTGCAGCAAAATACGGATCAGCATACCCAATGGGAGCACGTATGATGAGTGGTCATACCGATTTACATGAACAATTAGAAAATGAATTAGCAGCCTTCGTTAAAAAAGAAGCTGCTTATTTGTTAAACTTTGGTTATCAAGGTATGGTATCTACAATAGATGCCTTAGTATCTAAAGACGATGTAATTGTATATGATGTAGATACGCATGCTTGTATTATTGATGGTGTGCGCTTA
>JAHDEF010000033.1 GCA_020628975.1 Aquimarina sp.
TAAATGAATACATCAAAAGCATTTACAAAATTCTTAAAATGGAGATACCGTCATGTTTCTGATCAAAATTTCATTTATTTATTAAGTATACTTGTCGGCTTTTTAGCTGGTTTAGTTTCAGTTCTTTTAAAAAACATTACTCATCTTATTGAAATCTTGATAGTAAAAAATTTAATGGGGAACGTAGCCTATTTTATTTTGCCAATTATCGGGCTCGCCATTGTTTTCAGTTTGAACAAATACGTTTTTAAAAGATTCCCTCGACATTCGATTCCTACTATTTTACATTCCCTTTCACGCAGAAATGGAATTATAAAACGCGTAAAAATTTGGTATCCATTAATTATTTCTCCCTTAACTGTAGGTTTCGGTGGGTCGGTTGGTTTATTGGGTCCTGCTATATTATCAGGAGCCACTATGAGCTCTTCAATTAGCACCTTGTTTCATATTGATTCTAAAACAAGAACTTTATTATTTGGTTGTGTAACCACTGCCGCTATTGCTGCGGTATTTAACTCGCCACTAGCGGGGATAATTTTTGCGGTAGAAGTTTTAAGTTTAGACTTAACGCTAGTTTCACTACTTCCTTTACTATTAGCCTCATTATCGGGTGTTATTACATCTCATCTTTTTTTAGGTGACGAGGTATTGTTTCGCTTTGCCATGAGTGAAAAATTTCAATTAAAAGATCTTCCTTTTTATATTTTATTAGGTGTAGGCACAGGGTTTGGATCAGTATATTTTACCAAAATGTATTTTTGGATTTTTGAGCTTTTCAATACTTTTAAAAGCAAATTCCATCGCTTTATTGTTGGTGGTATCGTAATTTGTTTGTTGCTATTTGCAATACCCCCTTTATATGGTGAAGGTTTTAGTTTAATTAATAGCTTACTAAAAGGCGATCATTTTACCGCCTTAGGCAAAACTCCCTTCGATGATGTTGTCGACAACATTTGGATTGCTATTTTATTACTTTTTGGAATTACTGTTTTTAAAGCCATTGCTACCACCACAACATTAGCTATCGGAGGATCTGGAGGGATAATTATTCCCACCCTAGTAATGGGAAGCGCTTTAGGAAATATTGTTGGTAAAGTAATTAACAACTTAGGATTAGGTTTCTATGTATCCGAAAGCAATTTTACTTTAGTGGGAATGGCAGGGCTAATTGCAGGTGTATTACACGCTCCCTTATCGGCTATTTTCTTAATTGCAGAAATTAGCGGAGGGTATTCTTTATTTATTCCTTTAATGATTACCGTAGCCATTTCGTACATGATTACGCGAAAATTCATTAAACATTCTATTTACACACGAGAATTAGCAGAAAAAGGACAATTAATTACTCACAACAAAGATGAAATGATTTTGTTGCTGATGAAAATTGATAAAATTGTAGAAACCAATTTTGTGAGTGTAAAACCAAATATGAATTTAGGTGAAGTGGTTCATAAAGCGGTGGCTAAATCAAGTCGAAATATTTTTCCTGTTGTAAACGACGAGGATCAACTTGTTGGAATTTTACTGATGGATAGCATTCGACACATGATGTTTGATCAAGATCAATATGAAAAGGTTACTGTTCAAATGCTAATGAAAAAAGCACCTAGTATTATTGATTTTGAAAATGACACTATGAAATCCGTAATGCGCAAATTTCAAGATTCAGGTGCATGGAATTTGCCCGTAATAAAAAATGGTAAATACTATGGGTTTATTTCAAAATCTAAATTACTGTCGAGCTATCGCAGAAAGTTGATTAATTTTACCAGAGAATAATTTTATGAAATATATAGTTCGCATATTATTTACTATCGTGTTTTTAGGCTTTGTTGCTGGAGTTTACTTTCACTTCAACGAACAACCTAACATCTCTCAAAAAGCAGTTGGCTTTAGTATTTTAGGCTTGTTTTTTATCGCCATACCTGTATTTTTAATGTATCGTTTTTCAAAAAGCGACCGTAGTAAATATATTTTTAACCCTACGGAGAAAAATGAAGAATTAGAAGACTGGATGCAGAATAATTGATCTGACTGACGGAATTTACATTTTTTTTGTAAACCACCTCGGAGCAAGCCAATTATTTAAGAAGAAATATCATTTTAATTTAAAAGCAAGTCTTTGGAGATACCCGTTAGTTAATTCAAATTACGTTTTTGAATAAAGAAGCGTTTCATTATTTCCCCACAAGCTTCTTCCAATACACCACCAACAATTTTGGTCTTCGGATGTAATGTAGTTCCCATAGCTTGACAACCTCTTTTCTCGTCTTTAGCGCCATAAACAATTTTAGAAATTTGACTCCAATACAAAGCACCGGCACACATTTGACAAGGTTCTAGAGTTACATAAAGGGTACAATCCTGTAAATATTTCCCTCCTAAAAAATTGGCTGCAGCTGTAATCGCTTGCATTTCGGCATGCGCTGTCACATCATTTAATAATTCGGTAAGGTTATGAGCTCTTGCAATAATTCTATCCTTTATCACCACTACAGCACCTACTGGTATTTCGTTTTTATCGAAAGCCGTTTCTGCTTCTTGTAATGCTTTTCGCATATAATATGCATCATCAAATACCAGTTCCATAAGTTGACTATTAGCTAATAATGAATGAAAATAATAAATATGTCCATACCCAATCCTAATGAAGTCACTATTTTTGCAACATGTCTTCAATATTAGCACATATTAATTCTCCAAAAGATGTAAAAGCGCTTTTACCTGAGCAATTGCCGTTACTAGCTAAAGAATTGCGTGATTTTATTATCGAAATAGTAGCCACTAAAGAAGGCCATTTAGGTGCCAGCTTAGGGGTAATTGAATTAACGATAGCACTACACTATTGCTACAACCTACCCGAAGACAATTTAGTATGGGATGTAGGCCACCAAGCTTATCCTCATAAAATTCTAACGGGGAGAAAAGATATATTTCACACCAACCGTCAATTGAATGGCATAAGTGGCTTCCCCAAAAGAAGTGAAAGTATTTATGATGATTTTGGAACGGGACATTCTTCTACATCTATTTCTGCGGTATTAGGCATGGCGTTGGGCACACAAATTAAAGGAGAATTATCAAAAAATAATATTGCTGTTATTGGAGATGCCTCCATTGCCAGCGGCATGGCTTTCGAAGGTTTGAACCATGCTGGCGTTACAGATGCCAATTTTACGGTCATTCTAAATGATAATGCGATTGGGATTGACCCAAGTGTAGGGGCTCTAAAAAATTATTTTACCAAAAGTAAAAGAGGTGCTTTTATAGGCCACCCAAATATCATCGAAGCCTTAAATTTTGAATACTTAGGCCCTGTTGATGGTCATGATATCGATGCTTTGATTGAAAATATTAATGCCCTTAAAAAAATTCGAGGACCTAAACTATTACATGTAGTTACCACAAAAGGAAAGGGACTAAAACAAGCTGAAAAAGATCAAATCAAATACCATGCACCAGGGAAATTTAATGCTGAAACTGGCGAACTAATTCCTAAAAACAATGACGTAGCGCCACCAAAATATCAAGAAGTTATTGGTGAAACTTTACTCGAATTATATAAAACAAATGATAAACTGGTTACCATTACCCCTGCAATGCCAACAGGAAGTGGCTTAAATGAACTCATGCGACAATACCCTAGCCGCACGTTAGATGTCGGAATTGCCGAACAACATGCCGTAACACTTGCCGCTGGTTTAGCCACACAAAATTTATTACCTATTTGCGTTATATATTCTACATTTTTACAACGCGCATACGATCAAGTGATTCATGATGTAGCCTTACAAAATCTACCTGTAATTTTTTTAATTGATCGAGCAGGTTTAGTGGGTCGTGATGGTGCTACACATCATGGTGTGTTTGATATTGCTTATTTAAGATGTATACCTAACATTAGTATTGCTGCACCAAGCAATGAAATGGATTTAAGAAATCTATTATATACCGCCTCTAATGGTTTAGATCAGGCTTTAGCTATTCGATATCCTAGAGGAAAAGCTACTATGATTGACTGGAAACAACCTTTAAAACATATTACTTTAAATCAAGGAAAAAAACTTATTTCAGGAACTAAAACAGCCGTTTTAGGTTTAGGTAAAATGACAATACAGGCTAAAAAAGCATTGGAATCGCTAAACAAAAATACGTCTATAGCGCTTTACGATCTTATTTTCGTAAAACCCTTAGACACGGTTTTGTTAAACGAAGTGTTTGAACAATTTACCTCTATTATAACTATTGAAGACGGTACTATTCACGGTGGTGTAGGTAGTGCGATTTTAGAATATGCACAAGAACAAAATTACAAAGGCAAAATAATAACGTTGGGTATACCCGATGAATTTATTGAACACGGAAGCACTGATGAACTTTATGAGCTTTGTGGTTTGAGTGTTGAGAAGTTGACTAAATTGTTTCTTTCTATTTAAAGCAATGATTTAAAATTCTTAGCGAAAAGACTACACTATAGTTTTTAAAAATTCGTAAGTATATTGAGATACAATATAAACTTAACGTTTCATAAGTTTTCAGCTTAATTTATATTATACGCTTTAAAAGCACCAATAAAAAAAGCCGCTTTCAATAATAAAAGCGGCTCCGTTTATTTACTTATTCGTACTACGTTACTTTGCACAACAAGCACTGCCTTTGTAGCAGCAGCTCATCTTTTTTATGCAACAAGTTTTATCAGTATTATCTGTTGTGCTTTTACTTGACATTGCTACAGCTCCTACAAATAATAAGAACGCTGCTATATTTAAAATTCTTGATTTCATAATTTAATATTTATTTTGATAAAAATTCCTATGTAAGGAAATGAATAGACTCACGAAAATTTAATCTCAAATTCTGGTGGTTCTTCGATATCAAATAAATATTGATAGGCATATAAATGTGTTTTTGAAAAAACTACGCCTTTCTTATAATTATACAGCTGTGGCTGCTCTTCGACACTAGTTAAGCTATCAATAGCTACAAAGAAAGTGGTAAAACAACAACATGCATAAGTCGAACTATTTTGATCACAACACTTAGGCTTCTCTTTTTGCTTTTTACAACAAGAATGCGTTTTGTTTTTCAAGCTATCTTTTGAACAATGCGTAATAGCTATCGACTTAGAAGTAGTCTTTTTACCCGAAGCATACGAAAAGTTGACTATTAATCCTTGTAAGATTAACAGCAACGAAAATAATATACTTTTAGATAATAACATATTCAAATTTAGCACAAAAAAAGAATTTGCGTGCTTTTTTTAAACCTATTTAACACGAATGCCTGAAATTTAGAATATACGCTTATTTCAAACGAAGCTTCATACCAACTTTTAGGTTATTGCCTTTAAGATTATTTAAACGACGTAAATCTTCTATAGAAACACCTGTGAATTTTTGAGAAATACTCCATAAGGAATCTCCATCTTGTACCGTATAGCCTCCTTGTATTGGCTTTTTTGCCGTAGAAGTTGTTCCTGAAATATTATTGGTATTCTTCGGAATTCGCCTCGGGTATACGCTTAGGTATTTCCCTACTCTAATATTATTATTTCGCATTCCGTTCCATTTTCTAAGATCTGAAACACGCACTCCAAATTTACGAGCTATTTTCCCCAAATAATCGCCACTTTGTATGCGATAGCGAACTCTGGCATCCATTTCAAACAATTGGGGTAATGGTTTTTCGCGTTGTTTTAGTTCTTCTTCAGCATTTGCATAAATAGCATCTTCGTGCATTACGAAAGTCCCTAGTTTTTCGACAGGTAATCGCAAGCGATAGTCTTTTCCTTCTACAAAAGGAATGACATCGAGCTTATATTGCGGATTTAAAAATTGCAGGTTTTCAATTGGCTCATCGATTACTTCCGAAATTTGCTCAAGTGTAATAGACTTTTTAACTCGAATTGTATCGGATTTGAAGTAATGATTCTCAGGAACTTCAAAAGTAAAATGATGTTCTTTCGCATATTCAAACAAATACATATTCGCCAAAAAAGCAGGCAAATATCCAGCAGTTTCACGAGGAAGAAACGGGCGCAAATTCCAATAATTTGAATACCCACCACTACGACGAATCGCTTTTGTTACATTTCCTGGGCCTGAATTGTAAGCCGCTAATGCCAAATCCCAATCGCCGAAAATCTTATATAAACTGGCTAAATATTTTGCTGCAGCCTCTGTCGATTTTATAGGATCCATACGGTCATCAACGTACGAGTTTACGCCTAGTTTGTACATCTTTCCTGTTCCAAACATAAATTGCCATAAACCCGTAGCTCCTACTCTAGACTTTGCCCTAGGTTTTAATGCCGATTCTACTACCGCTAAATATTTAATTTCTAAAGGCAAATCGTATTTATCCAACACCTCTTCAAACATAGGGAAGTAAAAAGCACTTTCTCGCTGCAATCGTTTCATCAAATTAAAACGATGTTTTAAATACCCTTTAATTACCGATTCTAGTGAAGGATTATATGCAACATTAAAAGGCGTTTTTGCATTTAATTTTTCTAACCGTGCTTTAAGTGTATCTGTTGGCAATTCTTTTACATACTCAATTTCATCATACTTATGATGCTGAATATGTTTATATAAAGAATCGTATTCCGATAACCTTTCTAAAGAGGCTAAATAATTTTGATCGATTTGCGCTAAGGTGGCATCATCTGCCAAAGCGTTGGTGAAATCAGTATAAATCTTGGTGTTCTGAAGTTTTGCCTTAACACTATCAGACGTAATTTTATATTGCTCTAATTTGGGGTTATTAGATTTATCTAACGCTATCGAATCATTAATAACTTTTGCTGATGTAACAAACGAGTCTATTATTTTTACAGAAGAAATAACTTCTAGGCTGTCTTGAGAAAACCCAAAGCATGAAATTAAAACACTTATTAAAACTGAAATTTTCTTTTTATTGAACATAATACTTTCTTAAAACACCTCTCTTAATTTTCCCTGTAAAAGGAAATATAAATATTCGGTATTTAAATATTTTTTTATCGTTAAACATTTATTCTTTCTCTTAAGGAAAGGGTAGGAATGTTGTACTCATAAAAACCAACTAAGGCTGTACTTGTGACAGTACAGCCTTAGCAAATATAAAATATTGTTTATGTATTAAGATATTGCTGCAATTCCTGGCAATACTTTTCCTTCCATATATTCTAATAATGCACCACCTCCTGTAGATACGTAAGAAACATCATCTCCGAATCCTAGGTTGTTAATTGCTGCTGCAGAGTCACCACCACCAATTAATGAGAAAGCTCCTTTAGCCGTTGCATTTTTAACTGCGTGCGCTATAGCAATGGTTCCGTGTGCAAAGTTTTCCATTTCGGCAACTCCCATTGGTCCATTCCAAATAACCGTCTTAGAATTTTCAATAGTTTCTGAAAACAATTCTCTTGTTTTTGGTCCGATATCTAATCCTTCCCATCCATCAGGAATTTCTCCTTTAATTACGGTCTGAATATTAGCATCGTTAGAGAAGTCATCAGCGATAACCGTATCTAAAGGCAAAATAATATTTACATTATTTTCTTTGGCACGCTTTAATAAATCTAAGGCTAAATCTTGCTTATCATCTTCACAGATCGACATTCCGATTTTACCCCCTAAAGCTTTAATGAATGTATATGACATTCCGCCACCAATAATAATATTATCAGCGATATTTAATAATTTTTCAACGATTAAAATTTTATCAGAAATTTTAGAACCTCCCATGATCGCAGTGATTGGTGAAACGCCTGTTTCTAATACTTTTTTAGCATTTATAATTTCAGCTTCAATAACATAACCTGCTGCTTTTTCTTCAAAAAATTCCGCAACAATAGCTGTAGAAGCGTGTGCTCTGTGTGCTGTTCCGAATGCATCGTTAATATAAACATCACCTAATTTAGATAATTGCTCAGCAAAGTCTTTATCGCCCTTTGTTTCTTCTTTATAGTAGCGTAAATTTTCTAGTAGTAAAACTTCACCTGGTTGTAAGTTTGCTGCCGCTTCTTCTGCAGTAGCACCTACGCAGTCTTCAACAAATTTTACTTGAACTCCTATAACTTCTTGAACTTTTTCTACGATATGCTTTAAAGAAAAAGCTTCTTCTTTAGCTTTTGGACGACCTAAGTGAGACATTAAAATAGCGCTTCCTCCGTCTTCTAAAATCTTGATGATTGTAGGTTTTGCTGCTTCGATACGCGTAATATCTGTTACATTAAAATCTGCATCTAAAGGCACATTAAAATCTACACGGATTAATGCTTTTTTATTCTCAAAACTTATATCGTCAATTGTTCTCATTTCGTTTTTTATTACTGATTGAAAGCAGCAAATATAGCATAATTTACGTTTGTAATACTTAGATATTTTCTGTCAAATATGCATCAAATAATAGCACTAGCCATTTTCCTAAAAAAATTCTTAAACCCCAAAACCAAACAACACGCTCATAAAAGTTAGTCGATGATTTCTTGTTAGTGAATCCCTTCATTTTATTTGAAAGTGCTGTTATTAATAATATCCAATTCTTCGTCCGTATGTTTAATATCATCTTTATTTTAGCGGTATGGATTTTTCTAAAATTGTTGGGCAACATCATATCAAAAACCATTTACAGCAAAGCGCTGACGGCGATCGGATAGCCCATGCACAATTATTTAACGGGGCAAATGGCAGTGGCACTTTGCCAATGGCAATAGCTTATGCACAATATTTATTATGCAAAAATGACCCTAAGGCAGCGGTAATGTGCGAAAACTTAGCGCATCCTGATTTGCATTTTGTATTTCCTACCAATACTACTGATAAAGTAAAAAAGCACGCTACATCAGATCAATTTTTAAACGAGTGGCGTCAATTTATATATGAAAACCCCTACAGAAGCTTATATGAGTGGTTACAACATATTGGCATTGATAATAAACAGGGAAATATCAATGTAGAAGAAGCTAAAGATATTCTTAAAAAAATGTCTTTAAAAAGTTTTGGCGGGAATTATAAAATCATGATTATTTGGATGGCTGATAAGCTAAACACTGAAGCTTCCAATAAACTCTTGAAATTAATTGAAGAACCGACCGAAAAAACAGTTTTCATTCTTATCACAGAAAATAAAGAACAATTACTGACCACTATTACATCACGCTGTCAAATTATTGATTTCCCCCCTATTGGCGAAGTTGATATTGCAACCGCATTAACCGAAACCCACACTATTGAAGAAACACGCGCCAAGTTAATTGCACACAAAGCGCAAGGGAATTTTAATAAAGCTTTGCAATCGCTAACCCCTAGCGAAAGCGAGGGCCGTTTTGAGGAATGGTTTATTACTTGGATTCGTGCTGCTTTTCGCGCTAAAGGAAACAAGACTGTTATTAAAGATTTACTAGAATGGAGCGAAAGTATTGCGGCATCGGGTCGTGAAGTACAAAAAAACTTCCTGCATTATTGTTTAGAGTTTTTCCGCCAAGCTTTATTAAGCAATTATCAAGCTAAAGAACTGGTGTATTTTGAACCTCAGGCAAGTAATTTTGATTTAAACAAATTTGCTCCATTCGTACACGGTTCTAACATTTTATTGATTTACGAAGCATTAAACGACGCTATTTATCATATTGAGCGAAATGCCAATGCTAAAATTATTTTAACGGATTTATCTATAAAACTTACCCGCTATTTACACACAAAAGCGGCTTAGTTTTTGAGAAGTATATGCAAACTTGAACCATGAAAAAAATTATATATCTATTCGCTACAATTTTAGTTTTTACAGCTTGCCAAAAGAAAAAAGATACTTCGAAAGCTAGCGCTACAGTTACCGAGGAAAAGGAAGTATATGCAAAATCTGCAGGAAGATTAAATTCATTAACTATAGTTTCCGAAAATCATTTGTGGGAAGGTGCCATTGGCGAGCAACTTCGAAAATATTTTGCGGGAAATGTTATGGGACTTCCGCAAGAAGAACCGCTTTTCGATATGAAGCAAATGCCCGCTAAAGCATTTTCTGGGTTTGCTAAAAAAGCAAGACATTTTATTATTATTGAAGAAGGTAAACAAAAAGGTTTTTTCAAATACACCAACAAGTATGCACGACCGCAATTAGGTTTCAAATTAACAGGCTACACCAGTGAAGAAATTATTGCTCAAATTCAACAGCATCAAAAAGAAATTATTGCTAGTCTTAAAGCACATGAAATTACTTACAAGCAAAATAGCATAAAGGCTAGTTTAGACATCAAAGGGCTAAAAGAAACCATGGGCTTTACCTTAAAGGTTCCTCATAATTATCGCATAGCCAAAGCTTCAAAAGATTTTTATTGGATTCGAAAAAACAATCCACACGGCACTACAGACCTTACTTTTTATACGTTGCCTATTGATTATTTTGATGATACTAAAACTAATATGACACAAAACATCATTCATATGCGCGATAGTATTGCCGGCGACCATATAGTTGTTGATGAGGGAGGGCGTTTTATTACCGAAGAAGCTTACGCTCCATACCTTAATCAAACTAAAGTTGCTGAGTTTCCTGCTTTTGAAACTAAAGGAACTTGGGAAGTAAAGAACAAATACATGGCAGGTCCGTTCGTGAACTACGTGATTAAAAATGAGGAAAAACAAAAATATTTTGTGTTAGAAGGTTTTGTTTTCGCCCCAACAGTAAAAAAACGTAATTATATGTTTGAGTTGGAAGCGATAATTAAGACGATTAAATTTCAGTAACTAAATCAAAATAGACTTCCAAAAAAAATCAAAAATGTATTTGACAATGCATTAGGAAAATATTTACCTGAAACATCCAGCTGTTTTCAACCTTTTCGATTTAACTAACTCTCCAATTATATAAAGCATATATTTGAGCAAAAATTATCTATGGAAAAAATTAAAAGTATATTATCTAAGTTTAAAATAGTTGCCATTGTTCTAGTAATTCTACTAATTACTGCAATGTTTAACCCATTTAGTATCAACGATGCTGGTGAAAGACAAGTGATTCAAACTTTAGGTGGAGACTTAAAAGTACGTTTTGCTCCAGGTTTATATTTTAGTGGATTCGGATCGAAAGTAACGACTTACCCTAATAACGTAACGATACAAGCTAGTAGTGAAGCTAAGGCTTCTCCTGATGCTGATTATTCCGTGAAACCCTATAGAGGAACATTTTCCGAAGGAGATAACGCCTTATTATCGCATACCGTAAAGTGGGATTTACCTACCACAATTAATTTAATGCTCGATCTTCATACTACGTATACTAACATTAATAATTTGATGACGACTACGTTGCTTACTTATCAAAATCAAACAGCATCTTATAGTGCGCAACGAATGAGTTCAGAAGCCCATTATTCGGGTGGAAAATCGCAACTAAACGCTTATTTCCAAGATCAGTTAAGAAATGGGCAAGTATTGCTGATAACAGAAACAAAAACAAGAAAGCTTGAAGACGGAAGCACTAAAGCTTATATAGATGTTCGAGAAAAATTAAATGAAGATGGAAGCATAAAAAGATCTCAGTCAGATATTCAGAAATATGGTATTGTAGCTTCTGTAGCAACTATTGATGAAGTAACCTATGACAATAGAATTTACGAAAAGCTAAAAGCCAAAATTGACGCTGCATCTGACGAAGCCACCGCGAAACAGCAATTAATTACCGCACAACAAGAAGCTTTAACCGAAAAGGCAAAAGGAGAAAAATTAATTGCAACGACAAAAGCGCGTGAAGAAGCATCGGAATTACAAGCGGTAATCCAGGCACGTAAAGCAAAATTAGTAGCTCAGGAAAACTTAGAAGCTGCAAAATTAAATGCTGCCGCTGATTTAGTTAAGAAAGAAGCCGAAGCAAAAGGAGATAAACTTAAAGTAGCAGCAGGTTTAACCCCTTTAGAAAAAGCCAATATTGAAAAGGAAACAAGAATTGGGGTTGCAAGAGAACTTTCGAAAGTGAATGTACCTCAAATCGTAATTGGCGGAAGTGGTAAAGACGGCGCTAGCCCTATGGACGCTCTGGGTATTAAAATGCTTATGGACATTTCTAAAAACTTAAAATAAAGGTTATTAAAAAAAAATTAACGAAGGCTGAGTGATAGTCAAAGCCTGTTGATTAACTGATAATTAAATTATATTTTAATTTCATTCATTGCGCAATGACTAGATTCTTTGCTTTTTAGACGGCCTCATATATTTTCAAGAAATAAATAGTAATATTGATTTATCAACGAAAATTTCCAAAAACGAGGTTGTCTAAAAAGTAATATTATCGAAGGCTGAGCGATAGTCGAAGCCTGTTAATTAATTGAGAATCAAATTTTATTTCAACATTATTTGAATGTATATCCGTAATTAGTAATACTATATCCGTTTTCGTCATTCCTTGCTTGAC
>JAHDEF010000034.1:0-1364 GCA_020628975.1 Aquimarina sp.
CTGTTGGACGAATAGGTAAGCCATCTTCTAGAAATAAGAATAATGGTTTGGTAGATATAGGAGATCGAACGGCTGTAAAGTGTTGTTCGTTGCTGCTTCCTCTAGAGGAAGATAAGTACACTCCAGGAGTGTCATTTACCAATTGATCTATACCAAAAGCTTTGGTTTGTGCAATTTTAGCAGAATCGATAATCGATATAGCTGCAGGAACTTCGTTACGATGTTGTTTTTCGCGACTAGCAGATATAACAACTTCGGTTAAATTAGCTGTTTTTTCTTGGGCAAGAAGGGTAGTGCTAGCTAAAAATAAAGCTAGTATTAATTTGAAAAAATGATTCATTTGTAATGAAAAATATAGGTAGCTATCATATCTCAAGATGATATATGCATCACTTGTAATTAAGGATAGTCTATAATTAAATATGAAATGTGAGCCATACAAAATAGTACAGCGTTATATGGGCTAAAAAAGATTTAGCAAGAAAAGGGGTATTAAACTCGTGGAGGAGGAGTATGAATAGCAACGAGCCATTCAGCGGCTTTTAAAGGGATAAAAGAACTTACTTGATTATGTTCTTCAATATTGAATACAATGAATTGATCTATATTATTTTGAAAGTATACAGGGAAGAATACTTCAGCAAAGCTTTTTAGAATTGCTTTTTCACTAGTATCCGAATCGTTAGTCTGTGTTAATTGAAGTTGTTTCTTAAGGTAACACTTACCATTACATTTTAATTTCGGTTTAGCTTTGTTTACACAATACTTTTTTACAATAGTATTTATATTGAGTTTGTAATACGATACAAATCCAATATTATAAGCAGGTTTAAATGCTAAACAAATAAAAAATACTATGGCTAAAAAGCGTTTCAATATATCTTTTTTTCAGCGAGCAAAAATAGGGATTTCTAAAGCTTAAGATAATAGATATATGTTAAAATGTAGGTTTGTTTCTTTATAACGATTAGAGGCTGTCTGAAAAGTCAAGAATCTTGTAATCGCACATTAAATAATGTTGAAATAAAATTTGATTACCCGTTAATTAACCGGCTTCGACTATCACTCAGCTTTGGTTAATATTACTTTTTAGACAACCTCATTTAATTGTTAGTGGTCATTTCAAAAATTTGTTTTTGAGGATATTTTTTAGAAAAGAAAGATAGTTTTTATAGCTCGTTAAACTATAACATAATTTTTGTTACAATAGATAAAGCATCTTTATAATATACATTACTTTTTCTCGTTGAAAAGTATATAAATAATTATAGATGGAGAATTTTATAGTTTTTAGAATAAGAAGCTTGAAGCCGATCTTTTTGGTCATAATTATAGCCTTTTTTTCTTGTGAAAGAGATTCTTCT
>JAHDEF010000034.1:1374-12350 GCA_020628975.1 Aquimarina sp.
AATGATGTAATACCTAGTGATAATCCATTTGAGATTATAGATTCAGAAAATTCAAATGGTACGCCAAATCAAGAAAAAGAAGTGGTAAATCCTTCTAATCCCAATGAACTAATAGATGATGATATTAGCCTGAGCGAGGCAGAAAAAATGTTGCTATTGGTTAATGCATTTAGAAAAGAATCGGGCGTTTCTATTTTAGTACTCAACAGCGCTTTGAATACAGCAGCATTCAAACATTCTAAAGATATGAATGATAACAATTATTTTGATCACACAGGAAGAGATGGGTCTAGCTATAGCGAACGCGCTAAACGAGAAAATTACCAGGGTTTTCCGAGTGGAGAGAATATTGCTATTGCAGGTAGTGTTCAGCAAACTTTTAATCTATGGAAAGAAAGTGACGGTCATAGAAGAAATATGTTAAGTACAAGGTCGAATGAAATGGGATTAGGAAAGGATGGTCGATATTGGACCCAAATTTTTGGGAGGAAATAATTTATTTATAGAGTTTATCTGATGTGAAATGCTGTTTCAATGTGAATTGAACAGCATTTCATTAATTTGCACAAAATTGAAAAGAAACTTATAATTTGCGATCCGACTCGTCGATTGGTACATCATTGATGCTTGCATATCTTTTAGCCATCAGTCCATTTTCATCAAATTCCCAGTTTTCATTTCCATAGGCACGAAACCATTCATTTTGTTCATTGCGATATTCATATTCAAATCGAACGGCAATGCGATTATCGGTATAAGCCCAAAGTTCTTTTTTAAGTTTATAGTCTAATTCAGTATTCCATTTGTTTTCTAAAAATTTTTGAACTTCTTCACGGCCATTAACAAATTCAGAACGATTTCTCCATTCCGTATCTATGCTATAAGCTTTAGAAACTTTTACAGGGTCTTTAGAATTCCAAGCATCTTCTGCCATTTGAATTTTCTGTTTTGCAGTTTCCTCGGTAAAAGGAGGTAAGGGTAATTTTTGTTCGGTCATTTTGTGTGTTTTTTGTTAAGGTAGTTAAAGAATTTAATAGGAGTTATGTAGTAATAGAAATTAAGAACGATAGAATTAATGCATAAGATCTATGTCAAAAGCTAATATGTCTTTAGATAAGCAAAGAAGCGTTATGAGGATGTCTAAAAAGTATCATAAACGAAAGCTGAGCGATAGTCGAAGCCAGTCGATGAGCTGATAATCAAACCACATTTCGGCTTCGCTCAATGTTCGTTTGGAGGATTTTCAGCTTTTTAGACAGCCTTATCTCATCAGAATTTTTACATAATACAATTAATGAGACCCAGAAACCAGTTCAGGGTGACGAACCTTTTTATTACTAATCTTCTCTACATTTTCTATTTCTTTAACTTCTTTTATTCTGATAGTTCTTTACTTTCGATTCAAACAAGTTTCGACAGTTTCTTCTTCTAATTCGGTAGCAATATAGTCGGTAAGATACATTGCATCTTGCCCAACATGAGAAAATCTTCCCGATCCCCATGTGTGTAACCAAGGTAATCCTAAGAAAAATAACCCATGTTCGTCCGTGATTCCACGTTTATATGTTGGGTAGCCACGTTGGTCAAATACATGTGGGAATTCAATCCAATCAAATTTCACTTTAAATCCAGTACACCAAATGACATTTGTGATGCCTTCTTTTCTATAGTCTATGGGTAAGTTGTTTTCTGCACTAGGTTCCCATGGAGAAACGTATCTAGGCGTTGTAGGAGCTTCAATATTATTAGCAGCAATATATTTATCAATATTATCCTGAATACGACTATAGGTGGCATCTGTACTATCAAGATTTTCTTTTAAATCTGTTGTGAAATCTATAACACCGTCGCTTACCGTTTTTATTTGTCCTCGAAGTGCTACACCTTCTGTGGCTAACTTTCTAAGGTCAATATCACGACCGTTATCTCTTCCAGTTAGATAGTGATTGGTTTTGTGTCGAGCTTCGTTAGGATCTGGATGCGATTCAATTGGTTGATCGTAATATCCCATATCTTCTAACCATTCTACAGCATCTTTTCCTCGGTATGTTCTTGGTGCTCTAGGTGCTGTCCCTACGCAGAGGTAAACTTTTTTTCCTGCAATATGAATATCTTCAGCAATCTGCGCTCCCGATTGCCCCGAACCGATTACCAAAGTAGTACCTTCTTCTAATTGTTCTGGGTTTTTATAATCTGCAGAATGAAGCTGATTGATAGTGTCATCAAATCCCTTAGACATAGGAAGGATATTAGGAATATGATACGCTCCTGTTGCGATAATTACTTTTTGAGCCGTAAAATCACCTTCAGAAGTAGAAATATGAAAATCACCATCCTTCGTTTTTCTATAGATTTTATGTACTTCTACATTCCCTTTGAATGGAGGGTTGAAAGAATCGGCATAACGTTTTACGTAATCGACGATTTCATCTTTTAGCATAAATCCTTTAGGGTCATTTCCGTCATAGTCAAACCCAGGTAATCTACATTGCCAATTGGGAGTTACTAAGCAAAAAGAATCCCAACGGCGTTTTCCCCAAGAGTCTCCAATGGCGCCTCGATCTAAAATTAAGTGTTCTATCTTCTGTTGTGTTAAACCATAGCTAGCCGACAATCCCGCTTGACCTCCTCCTACTATGATGACTGGATAATGATTCATAATTTTTTTGTTTAATTAATATTTTCAATTGGTCATTCTTGCATGGCAAGGAATCTCGTTGAAAATTTTTATGAGATTCTGGTTTCTATAACTATCGAAGTTTAGATAACACGATACTTCTTATTGATGTAAATTGAAATAGTATAGAATATCCCTAAGCCAACTGCCAACTGCCAATTGCTAAAGGCTTAAATCTATTTAATAGCTATAATCTTTACTGTTTCAGTATCATTATACTTTTGACATAATGACTGAATACGTTTAAGTTCAGCCATAGCAGAGGTACAACCGAAACCAAATTTTTGAGCAACTCGATGGCTAGCTTCATGCAGGCTCTCATTACAAGTATTGCTGAATTCTGCTATGGGGATTTCTTGTTCGGGGTTGAAATAATTTTCAACAACGCTAGAAGGCGAATACACTTGATCTTTTTGTTGATCAGGCCATTCGATATGTACATAAGTAACGGGCATATTTTAAAATTTTAGGGTGCTGTTTTCATGCTGAATACATAATTCTCTTTCAGCAATTACGTTTCCGACACGGTTACATTCGATCTCATGATCTATAAATAACTGTTGAATTTTTTGGGTATTTTCAGCTTTACAAGTCATGATATATCCATAACTAGGAAAACTAACCAGCCATTTACTCCATGGAGTTTCCAAAGGTTTTGCTAGTAGATCGAGATTCAAATTTATCCCAACCTTCGAGGTGTTCAGTACCAATAATGCCTCCCATGCTAATGTCCTTGGCGCAATTACTCCATTGATTATTTGCTATGGTGTAAGGTAATTTGGCTAACTGTTGTAATCTTTTTGGTGATGAGGTGGTACTCGCATTCCAAAAAGGATATTCTTTATAGTAAGCACCATTTAAATCTGTAATGATTAGTACATCATCGCCATCTTCAGCATCAAAGCTACTTAACAAATGATTCGTGCTTTTTCCAAGAATTGATACACTTAAGGCTTTATTATCATTGTGGTAACAGGTGTGCCCTCCCACAATAGGAATTCCATAATTATTAGCTGCGGCTAACATTCCTTCCCATATAAGCTTGGTGTCATTTGCATTTTTTGCATATAGTGTATCGGTAACAGCTACAGGTAAACCACCCATAGAACAGATATCACTAATATTGACCATAATAGCAGAATACCCTGCAAACCAAGGGTCGTTTTCTAAGAACTCAGTTACAATGCCTTCTGCAGCCAACAAAAGGTATGAGCCGTCTTCTTGAAGAATAGCCGCAGTATCATCGCCTAATTGTATCGGTTGAGAAGTATGATTAAAGAAAACACTATGCATCACTTGCTTGCCAATATTTTCGTAAGTATCCTCAATATGTTGTTTATCTAAAATATGAGGGTGCTTACGCAATTTGGTAATTTCAGCTAATATGTTGGTGTGTTCTAAAGTCATATTCAAGATGATTAAGCTACATGATCTAATAAAGACAAGGTGTTATTTGCCGGTAATGGTGTTGTGTAAATTGGAGTAGCAGGGTAAGCGTCTAATTCGGCTTCCATTAAAAAATGTTTGATTCCTTGTTGTTCGAGTTCTCCAATTACATTCCAATGCAAACGTTTAAACAGTTTTACATTTTGTTCTTGTACATGAGCTGAAAATTTTTGGCAACCTAAATAGTTAGCTAATGAAACTGCTCGATATATAAGACCAGCGGCAATTGACATTTGATACAATGCCGAAACGTCTCTTTCTTTAAAAAGGTTAGGGCATATAAATTTTGAAAAAGCGCGATAACTTTTATCAACTCCTAGGCGACCACCATACCATTCGCCTTTTACTTCTTCATAAATACGAACGACACCAACTACTTCATCGGGAGCACCGAGGTAATGGTTGACAGCAATGATAGGAATTGCTTTGTGATCGTATTCATCAAAGTCACTTTCTTTAAATAATTTTTGTTCTAAACAAAAGATATCTCGGCGTGTTTTGTAATAAGCCTCTAGCTGATTTTGATTACTTGGGATATTGATATCAATAAAATCGAGTCCCTTTTCTTTCTTACTGGTTTCAAAGTAGATCATAATGTTTTTTGTTTTTAATACTACTCGAGCATTGAGCGTAGTCGAAATGCATATCAGGCTTCGGCTTCGCTCAGCCTTCGTAAAAGACCTTTATTAAGAATTGGTGAAAATTCACGCAATCTTCTTCTTTTCAAAGGTGGATAATGTAGAACAAGCTCCACATTTAGCACATCCAGATTCCAAGGTGTCAGAAGTCATTTTAGCAGTTACTAAGGCTTCTGCTAGGGGATCTAATATTTTATGCATAAAATCTTTGTTGGGTGATGCATGATCTTGTAAAGGCGTATTTCGGATAGGTACAAAAGGCACTACAAAAGGATATACACCAACAGCAATAAGTTTATTGGAGATTTTTAAAATTTCTTCGGGAGTATCACCAAGTCCAGCAAGTATGTAAGTGCTTACATTGCCTCTTCCGAAAATGGTAACAGCTGCTTTAAAGGCTTCAAAGTAGTAATCTAAAGAAACCTCGGCTTTTCCTGGCATAATGTTGTTTCGAACACGATCAGTGACTGCTTCAAGGTGCATGCCAATAGAACTAGCTCCTGCATTTTTTAATTTTTCAAACCATTTAAAATCATTGGGAGGTTCGCACTGCACTTGTACAGGAATATCAATGGCTGCACGAACAGCTTCTACACTTTCGAATAATAACTTAGCTCCACGATCAGCAGTTGCGGGAGTTCCAGTAGTCATAATGAATTGAGAAATACCATCCAATTCAACAGCTCGTTTCGCGACTTCGGCTAATTGATGAGGTCTTTTGTAGGCAATAGTTGTATCGTATTTTAACGATTCTCCAATAGCACAAAATTGGCAAGAAGTTTCCTTATCATTATAACGAATACAATTTTGAAGTACCGTAGTTGCTAATACATCTTTGCTATGAAGTCTTGCGATTTTCCAAAAAGGGACACCATCGGATGTAGTTTCCTTATAGAATTTAGGTTCTCCAATAAATCGTATTGTTGTAATATTTTCTCCATTTCTTTTCAAAGAAGCATATCCCATTTTAGAGGGTAAACTAGCTTCGAAAGGAGAGTTTTTAGCCGAATAACTATATACAGGAATCATTAGTGTAGTTCCGAAAATAGTTACCGCTTTATGATCTGTAGGGCCTGCACCACCTTTACGTGTGGAAAGGTCAGTACTCCCCGCTAAACGAATACCTTTGGTCTGAATCTCATTCAGTAAGGTGTGATTGCTCTCTAAGGTTAGTGTACTGCTCATTGGGAACTGTTTTAGGTGATGAAACAATTTTTTCTTGTAGTAGTGATTTAGGCTCTTTATCGATAAGAAGTGATAATAATTCGGGTCTAGAATAATGTCCTACAACGTCCATCATTCGTTTTCTTTTGGTAATTAGTGACATGTCCATATCGGCGTAAACAATACCTTCTCCTTCTGTAAGTACATCAGATATAATAACCCCTTCGGGAGAAATAATTGCGGTAAAACAGCCTTTATCTAATATTTTTTGCATGGCAGGATCCGAAGTGATTTCTTGCACTTGCTCAGGGTATAAATAACCTGTCGCATTTATTACAAAACAACCTGACTCAAGAGCGTGATGCCTCATGGTGACTTCCATTTGATCAGCAAAAATTTGCCCTACCATAGAGCCTGGAAATTGGCTACAATGAATTTCCTCGTGATCATTCATTAAAGCAAAACGAGCTAAGGGGTTGTAATGTTCCCAGCAAGCCAATGCTCCAATACGACCGATAGAAGTGTCTACAGCTTTCAAACCGCTTCCATCTCCTTGCCCCCATATCATACGTTCGTGATAGGTGGGCGTAATTTTTCTTCTTTTTAAAACAAGTTCTCCTGTTGTGTCAAAAATAAGTTGTGTGTTGTATAGCGTTCCTTTATCTCGCTCATTTACGCCTAGTACCACTACGATATTGTGTTCTTTGGCAATGCTGCCAATAAATTGAGTATCATCACTAGGTACTACGACGCTTTCTTCGTAAAGTTTTGTGTGATCTTTTCGAATGGCAACAGCAGGTTTTATAAACGAGAAATAAGGATAATTGGGTACCAAAGTTTCTGCAAATACTATGATATCAGCATCGTTTTTACTAGCTTCTATGATGTTGTCTGCAATTTTTCTGAGAGTACCTGTTTTGCTTTCCAAAATAGGAGAAATTTGTGCAGCGGCTGCTTTTACTACGGGTTTCTTAAACATTTTTTTGGCTTTTAACCATTAGCTTTTAGCAGTTGGCTTTTTTAATTTTAAGACAAAAGGCCAATAGCTAAAAGCTAGTAGCCAATAGCTATTGTAAAATTACATCGTCCAGCTATGCATCATAAATGCATCTTCTTTTTTGTGTTCTAATTGTATATCTAAAACGTCTAATGGACTGATTGGTTGAATTCCAGGTAATAGAGAAGGTTCTCCGTGACCATATAAAGCTTGTAGAGCAAATCGGCAAGCGTAAACTTTACCACCTTCTTCCATAAATTTGGTAAGACGAGCAGCATAATTTAAATGTCCAGGAAAAGCTTCGCTACCTAATGTAGGGAAACCTCTTTGCAATCCTAAGGTCACCCCCGGTCCGTATAATAATATAGAAGTGTCAAATCCTTTTCTTAGAAGTCTAGTAGCAGATAAAATATTTACTAAACCGATAGATCCTTCAAAAGCTACGGTATGAAATGTAACAAGTGCTTTTTCTCCTTCTTTGGCTTTTACGTCTTCAAAAACTTTGTCTTCGTAGTCTACAAAAAAGTCTCCGTCTTTGTGCATTGGTTTTTCTACTTTAGGCATAATGTGTGGTTTTAAAATTTGTATACTTCAAAGCTATTGTACTTAAGTATTTTAATCATAGGACAAAATTGACAAAGTGTGGCACAAATTGCACTTAATTTATGTTTTTTCGGTTTTTGGTTGTTTTAATTCTATATAAATGACTTTGTGTAATAATTAATTCAATAGATAGGCTATTTTAGTAAATATTATAAAATCTGCTTTGTTTAAGTATTATTACTTACTTTTATGGTAGTGTACCTGATAGTTCAGTGTTAAATCAAATAATTCTGAACAAACGTAACCTTAAATCAAGCATATGGAGTCTACAGCATCCTTACCAGTATTTAACATTGGAAATTTTGATGATTACAATGACTGTATGTGTTTTGAAGACAGTTTTTATGTAAGAAAATTTAGCGAGCATCTTAAAGAAAATAAGTTTGTAGAAGAACCACATGGGCACAATTTTTACTTAATGTTGGTGGTTACAGAAGGTAGAGGGAAGCATATCATTGATTTTACAGAATATGATGTTACAGCTGGCTCTATGTTTATATTATCTCCAGGTCAAATTCATCAATGGATTCTGTCGGAAGATGTAGAAGGTTATATTTTATTTTTCACCAAAGAATTTTTTCTACACGATTTTGATACCAGTAGGTTAAATCGTTTTCCTTTTTTTAATTCTACTTTTAGTAGTCCTTTTTTAAAGTTAACAGCAGCACAAACAAATACCATATTGGAAAAATATCATTTGATGTGTTCGGAATACAGGAATAGAAACCATGATTTTCAAGATATCATTCGCATGTACTTAAACGTAATGCTTATGGAATTAACAAGGTATTATCCAGAAAAGAAGAAAGATAAATATACGCTACCCTATGATATTGTTCAATTGAATAAATTTGAAGCGCTTGTAGATAAGTATTTCAAATCACATCGCCCATTATCTTGTTACGCAAAACGCATGCATATATCAGAAAGACAATTAAGTTATTTGTGTAAAAAAACTATTAATAAAAAACCTTCAGAAATAATGACCGAGCGTATTATTTTAGAAGCAAAACGATTAATTATACATTCTAGTTTATCTATTGCAGCAATTTCTGAAGAATTAAATTACAACGACAGTTCTTACTTTATTCGATTGTTTAAAAAAATAACAAAACAAACGCCAGAGCAATTTCGAAACGAACAATTCAATCGAATTTTCAAAAATAAAAAAAGTACCTCGCCAAACGAATTGGGAGATACTTTTTCTTGGGCTTTCGTATAATATTTTCTTAAAGTCTGAACTTCTGAAGTAAAAAAATATTTTAGAATGAATTCCCAACTATATGCTTAGGCTTTCTGCGATGTTCGAGTACTAAACGAAGGCTGAGCGAAGCCGAAGTCTGTGAGGGAAAATCAAATCTGATTACCACCCATTTAATTTGGCTCAGAGTTCTGTATGTTTAAATATCGACAAATAAAATTTACAACGCTGGAGCCGTAGGAAAATCAATTGGCACATCAGTTACATTGTGAAAAATATTGGTAATAGTAATGATTCCTATAGCTACTACTAAATCAACTAAGTTTTCTTTGTTATAACCAGCATTATAAAATGCTTCTGTTTCAGCATCACTTATTTGCCCTCTTTTTTCTGAAATAGCTTTAGCTGTTTTTGCTAAAGTGTCATATTTACTATCCCAATCAGCACCACCTTTTCTTAAAGCGATAATTTGCTCGTCATTAAACCCGTTCATTTTTCCTAAAGCTGTATGCGCAGCTTGACAGTAACGGCATCCATTTACTTGACTCACCGCTAAATCAATTACTTCTTTTTCTTTTTTTGAAAATGAAGTAGGTGCACTAGAGAATGTTAAGTAACTGCCTAAGGCATTTTCTGATTGCGCCATTGCAGCATATATGTTAGGAACAAAACCTAACATTTTTTCTAAATTTTCTAAAATCCCTTTGTTTCCTGCAGAAACTTCATCTTTAGTGGGTACTGGAAAGTTTGCCATTTTTTAAGCTTTTATATTAATAATAATTTGATAGAAAGACTAGTCTGTTCATTTTGTCGTAAACTTTCGCATATACTAACATTGAATTTTGACTATTTAATAATTGGATAAGACTAGCGGATTAAAAACCTCGCGTTTTAGGTAGTTATAATATATCCTCGTATAATTGTTTTTAAATTAAAATCCTTAACAATGTTTCGTAAATTTTTACTGTTAGTATTTATTACTGTTAGCATTTCTTTTCAAGCACAAGAGTTTACACTTAAAAAAATACCAACACGTTTTCGTTTTACATACGAAACAGTAGCTCAAGACAACGAATCCGATTTGGGTTTTGTTGGTTTAGGTTACGATCTACTAGCATTAAATTTGGGGAATTCTAAAGGTTATTTAGGTTTACATTCTTATTCAGCCGTGGCAGGAGAACGCCCTGGACTTATAACCTTGGGCATGTCATTAGGAGCTATGATTCCTGTTTGGAAAAAGTCGGGCTTGTTTTTAGACACTGGATTTTTTGTAGGTGGCGGGGGAGGCGGCGCAGCTGCCGATGGTGGTGGCTTAATCATTCGACCACATATCGAGCTAGAAAAACAGTTTGGTAACATTGGATTGAGAGCGGGTTTTTCGAGAATCGATTTTCCCACGGGAGCATTGAATGGAAATCAATTTAATTTTGGAATTACTATAAATGAAAAGGTATTTATAAATACTAACAAAATTTACAATACCCCCTTAGAGAAACCTAGCTTGCTATTTAAAAATTTACGAATAGCATTTGTCACTACCGTATATCAAAACTTAGAAGAGGGTTCTTTAGAAAGAAGTAGGGGAAGCGTTGATGGAAGAAGAATAGGTCTTGTAGGTGCGCAAGTAGAACGCGGAATTAATAAATACCTCAATGGGCTTTTCAAAATTAACGGGGCTTTACGAGGAGGAACCGATGGCTATATGTCTATTCTTTTTGGTGCAGGAGGGCAACTTTCTTTGTTAGAAAATCATTTGAAGCTACAGGCCAATGCATTGATAGGGCCAAGTGGTGGTGGAGGTGTTCTTTCTGGAGGTGGAGCGACAGCTCAGTTTGAAGGAGCTATAGCAGTACAGATTTTCAAAGGTTATGACATTAAACTGGCTGCGGGTAAAACTTTTGCACCTTGGGGGGATTTTAATGCCAACCATATTGAGTTAAGTGTAGGGAAAACATTAACCTACTTCTCTCCAAAAGACTTGCAAAACGAAGCGTTTAAAGTAGATGCTGCCGATTTATGGAAAAACCATATGTCATTTGCCGTATTCAACAGAACGTATTTTTCGCCAGATGCTTTAGATCGCGGAGGTCGCCCTTATCTTGATAATTTTCAGAACTTGGGGTTTGAATTTCAAAAATATGTCGGAGAACGATTTGCATTAAATGCAACTACTATCTGGGCGTATGAAGGTGATTATGGTGCTTATGCAGAAGGTTTAGTAGGATTGGCTTATTATCAGCCTATTTTTGG
>JAHDEF010000035.1:0-2670 GCA_020628975.1 Aquimarina sp.
GTAGATAAGACTATGACTGGCGATAAATATTTGGAAATATTAAAAAATCTATATATTTTAAGAACCTAGATTATTATGGTTTGATGTTTCTAAAAGCTGATTCTTTTGACTTACTAAACTCTATAAAACCAAAATATGGAGTGCTTCGTAAATCAGATGGTTCTCACGAATTCGATAAAAGTATTGATATAAACAAAAGTTATTCTAATATTTGTGATCTATTATCTTCTCAATATTTCATTGAGAAAGTAATTCCCAGAATGACTAATGAGTATAATTATCTCATCGATGATATTTATTACAAGTCAAATATGGGATACTTAAGTATATACAGCAAAGATGACAATGAATATTATTGGAGCAATTCTTATAGTTTAAAATTATATAATGGAGTACTTTATTATACCTTAGCTTATTCAATAATTGAGTAGAAAACATATGCTAACATTATATAAATGTATACTCGTACGAATGTATTCACTATTACCCAACTAAAATTGCTCTTCTACCATCAAATCACTATTTAGCATTCTTTTCATATCAAACGGTTTAATAGTGTAACCTATGTGAATCAGTATTTTAGGAATGTCTTGTTGAAAATATTATATTTTTGAAGGAAACGAGGTTGGTTGAAATAGGTTATATTAGTAAGTGTCAATCGTAAAATATATCTATAAATATTTAACCATTAATTTATGTTTGGGAAAAAGAAACCTGACACTACTATAGATCCACAACAACGCGTGTTATTTGAGCATGCTCAAGAGCGTATCAAAGAAAAGAAAGCCTTATACAATCACTTTGTGTTTTACTTGGTGGGTTGTCTTTTTATGGTATTACTTAATTTAGTGTTTAAAATAGGTTTAGGTTGGAAATTATTTGATTTAGATTGGTATGTATACGGCATTTCAATTTGGACATTTTTCTTTTTGGTACATGCGGTTAAAGTATTGCTTTTTACAAAGTTCATGGGGAAAGCATGGGAAGCGGAACAATTAGATATATTAGTTCAACAGCAGAAAGAGAAAATTGCAAAAATGGAGGAGAAACTTGATTTACAAGTTCCTAAAGAGGTAATTTCCGAAAAAAATATTCTTCTAGATAAAACACAAGAAGTTAAAAATAGTACGGATACAGACCCAGAAACACTACACTAATATGCTTACCATAATTGTTGCTGTGGCAGAAAATAGTGCCATTGGAAAAGATAATGACCTTTTATGGCATTTGCCAATAGATTTTAAGCGGTTCAAGAAATTAACCACAGGGCATCATATTATTATGGGGCGAAAAACATTCGAATCCCTACCGGGAATGCTTCCTAATCGTACTCATGTAATTATTACTAGGCAGAAAAATTACACGCAAGAAAATTGTGTTATAGTAAATTCATTAGAGGAAGCTGTTAATTATACTTCTTCGGATACACAACCTTTTGTTATTGGTGGAGGAGAAATTTACAAGCAAGCAATGGATATTGCTGATTGCATTGAAATTACTCGTGTACATACTAATTTTGAAGAGGCAGATACCTTTTTTCCTAAAATCGATCTTGAAAACTGGAAATTAGAAAGCGAAGACAAACATCTAAAAGATGAAAAACATCAATTTGATTTTACTTTCGAAACCTATAAAAAGAAGCATTAATTAGATTTTATTCTTTTGAAAAAGTATATTGTTTTACTAGTATTGTTTTTGAGCTCAGTATCCTCTTGGGCTTTGCAAAAGCGTGTATTTGATTTAAAAGAGCCTCATAAAATTGCAAAAACAGAAGAGCTCAAAAAATTAGAGGATTTCAAGCTACAATTGAAACAAAATAAGGTTGATGAAAAATTATACCTCAACGAGATAAGGCAATATTCTAAAGATTCTCTAAGGATTCTTGCTGTAAAACTTCACAGCATTCAGCAACTGTCAGAAAACAATTTGTTAGCAACAGATATTTCCTTGAATCCAACTTATTATCTCGATTTACTGGATGAACTTCAAAAAAGTGATATTGATAGAAATGAATACGCCTTTCTTCAATATCAATTGATGGCGTATCAGATTACTGTTACTGAAAACAAACTTCATCTTAGTAAAATCTTCAACTATTTGTTTTTTACCATATTCGTAGGTTTTACTTGTTTATATTTCTACAAAAAGAAAAAAGCAAAAACCACATCACCTCCTATATTGAGCCAGCAAGAATTAAAAGTCAAACATCATATTCTTGAAGGTAAAACGAATAAAGAAATTGCAGAAGCTCTTTTTGTAAGTGTCAATACGGTTAAAACACATATCACAAACATATACCATAAGCTTTCCGTAAGCAATCGTCGAGAGCTACTGGCTAAATATCAAAATAGTACGGGTACTAGTACCTAAATCACACTTTCTTTTTGGTTTGAATATTGATTTTTAAAAGTTATTAGCAGAAATATAATTTTTTAAAATCGTATGAAAACTTTACTAAAATTAAGTCTGTTATTTTGTTGTGTTACACTCTTTGGGCAATCACTTAGCGAACCTTCTTCTACATCTTATGATGCCGATAGTATAGCAACTCACACTTCCGAAAAACAGATGGTAAACCTACTTATTAGAAGGTTGGAGAAATCTAAAGAATATACCTTAGCTGTTTTCGATGCTATGCCAACGGATCAATTGGAATACTGCCCAATACCT
>JAHDEF010000035.1:2680-12321 GCA_020628975.1 Aquimarina sp.
CAATCAAATGAGTTTCGCTCAGCATTTCATACATATAGGTTATATCAACAATTCATTTATAGGAGTGTTAACAGACCCTAAAACGTATCCTGACTTTGAAGCACTGAGAGATGCCAATTTTTTTATCAGTCGCCCAGACCCCGTTCATCTTTTTGAACCTGATAGCTTAAAGAAACGAACGCCTACAACAAACCAAAAACTAGTGAGGGATTATGTGGTTAAAACCTATGATTTTGTGATTGCTAGCTTAGAGAATTTAAATGACCAAGATTTAATTCTAGGTGAAGAAAAAGAAAAGCCATGGTATTTAGGAGGTCATACAAATTTGGACTTAATCTTAAGGGGAGAAAGCCACACTTCTCATCATAGAGCTCAAGCTATTCTATATTTGAAAATGAAAGGTATTATTCCTCCTGGATATTCAAAACATAATACGCTTTGATGGTTGAAAATTCTTGAACGGATGACGCTTCTAGATATAAAAAAATATAAACCTGTAGGTTTGGTTTTTTTATTGGTGTTAGGGTGCCAAAAAAACCGTATTCACCATAAAACTTTAGATATTGAAGAAGTTAAAAAAGAAATCAGAGAAAGCATGACCGATATTGTGTTCCTAGGAGCAAACAGAGAAGTCGTCAATCATAAGAAACTAGATTTTTTTATACCAATATTTCAATCGATAAAGAAGCTTTGTTATGAAATTGCCCATATAGAATTCACCACTACAACCACTTCTTTCAATATCGATATAACAACTAACGATGGCGTAAAGCGTAAGTATACTAAAAAGTTAGATTCGGAAATGAAGCTAGATGTAGTTTTAGAAAATTTCCAAATAACTCCTAATAAAAAAGTTGATGAAATTGATTGTGATGAATTTGAAAAACTGATTGATTTCATACAATGGGATTATGAAAAAAATGGCTTTACATCTCCGTCGCTAGGTATACCCACTTTTATCGAAAATCAAATACATGATTTCAATATCTATAGAAAGAATAATAATTTACCTAAAGCATTTTACTAAGCATGCATAATTAAATTAGCCTACTTCGTTTTGATGCGCGATAAGCTTTTCTTTACATTTGCTTCACAAATTAGTAATACTATGAAAGCATACGTTTTTCCAGGTCAAGGTGCCCAGTTTGTGGGTATGGGTAAGGACCTTTACGAAACTTCAGAAATAGCAAAAGCATTATTCGATAAGGCTAATGAAATATTAGGTTTTTCCATAACCGATATAATGTTCGAAGGAACAGCCGATCAGTTAAAAGAGACGAAGGTTACGCAACCAGCTATCTTTTTGCACTCGGTAATTTTAAGCAAAGTTTTAGGGGATGATTTTAAACCAGAAATGGTAGCAGGACATTCACTAGGTGAATTTTCAGCATTGGTAGCTAATGGAGTTTTGTCTTTTGAAGATGGATTAACTTTAGTGTCAAAACGTGCTTTAGCAATGCAAAAAGCCTGCGAACTTTCTAAATCAACCATGGCAGCGATTCTAGGTTTAGAGGATGCGGTGGTTGAAGCTATATGTGATGAGGTTGGAGCCGATGTTGTTCCTGCAAATTACAACTGTCCAGGTCAATTAGTAATTTCAGGTAGTGTAGCAGCTATTGAAAAAGCTTGTGAGGTAGCTAAAGAAAAAGGCGCACGTAGGGCCTTAGTATTGCCCGTAAGTGGAGGTTTTCACTCGCCATTTATGGCACCTGCAGGGGAAGAGTTAGCTGCAGCTATTGAAGCTACAAGGTTTAGCGCTCCTACATGTCCAATTTATCAAAATGTGCCAACTACGGCCGTAACCGATGCTGAAGAGATCAAAAAGAACTTGATTGCACAATTAACAGCACCAGTAAAATGGACGCAAAGTGTACAGCAAATGCTAGCTGATGGTGCTACTTTATTTACAGAAGTGGGGCCAGGTAAAGTTTTACAAGGTTTAATCAAAAAGATTGATCGTAGTGCTGCAGTTGCGGGAGCTACCATTTCATAAGTTTATTACCAGATATAAATAATAATGGGACGGTATTAGGCGTTATTTATATGAAGACTGAACACAGTTGACATCTATTAATGTTTAATACCTTCTTTTTTACGATACCTACAATCTTAATAAACTAAATAATGTTAAAACCAATTGGTTATTTAATTCTTTCCTTCTTTGTTACTTCAGGTACTAAGTATCAAAATCACATAGATAAATTCCAATCTGACTTAACAACAGAATTTAAAAACAAGGTTGTAAAAATCGATGCTTTTACTACTCAAAAAGACAGTATTAAAAGATATATAGCACAAGATTTTACCAATAGACTAAAGACGGGAGAAAAGCTATCTTCACTAGTAAATAATGTTTGGTCTTTTATTTATAACGAGTACGACAGATGTAGCGGGTCAACATATGGTAAAGTTTCTAATCAGAGTAATCTTGCTATTGATAATGAATTAGTACTTAAAGTAAAAAATGATAGTAACGATGCTTGGGCTTGCGAAAAAAAAGCGCCTTACTATTATGAAATGAAATTTGATCTACAAGAGAAACTGAGAAATTGGGATAGATTTGAGCTTCAAAACAATGAATATTCTGATACACCAAAAAAAGAGCTTAATTCATTTTACATTTTAGGTGCGGGAGAATCTGATTACATAAAAATTACTATTGATTCAAACAATTTAATTTCATCGATTAAATATAGTATTGAAGATCCGGGGTAATTATTTCATTTTTCAGCACCATACATTAAATTGCGCAATTGGTGTTTGGCCAAAAAGCTATATCATAAGCATCGAGGGCTCGTTCAGAGGTAGTTTCTTACAGTTCTTTAAAGTAGTTGTAAAACTTATAATTCTAAAAATAACTTATCGTACTTATTAGAATAAAAAGCTTTGGTTTCTGTATTGAGCTTCATAAGAGAACATTTCTTTTCTGTAGTAAAAATAGAATAGGTTTTTCCTTGATAGCTAAGTGTTACTAAACTTTTATCGCCTTTCAAACGTTGTTCGCAGCGTAGTTTTGTTACGGTAGCCATTACGGGTTTAGCATCTTTTCGAGCGGCAATATCTTTATTGTTTATCTTGAAAAAATAAACAACTCCAATAGCTAGGGCTAACACAATAATAAAAGTCATAGGTTTCATAAAATTTAGCTTGTAATTTGATGAGTAGCAAGTTACATATTTTAAATATGTTGATTAGTCAGTACACTTCGCATAGCTTTTGCTTTCAGTAAGCATTCTTCATATTCTTCTTCAAGGTTTGATTGTGTGGTAATGGCACTTCCTACAGAAAAAGATACAAATGCTTTCTGAGCATTATATAAAATAGAACGTATAACCACATTAAAATCAAAATCGCCACTAGGTGTAAAATAGCCTATAGCACCACTATAAAGTCCACGTTTGGAAGTTTCATTTGCTTCAATAATTTTCATGGCACTAATTTTCGGAGCACCAGTCATACTTCCCATAGGAAAAGTGCTTTTTAAAGCATCGACAGCCGAGTATTCTTCTTTTAGTTCACTTGTAATAGTAGAAATTAATTGGTGTACTTGTTTAAAACTATAAAGTTGATATAGTTCGGTAACCTTCACGCTGCCTTTAGTGGCTGTTTTCGATAAGTCATTTCTTACCAAATCTACAATCATCACATTTTCGGCGCGTTCTTTTTCACTCAATAACAAATTATTTGCTGCACTAACATCTTTAGATGTGGCTTGATGTCTTTTGGCTGTTCCTTTTATGGGTTGTGAAATCAAAATAGTGCCTTCTTTTTTCAAGTAGCGTTCAGGCGAAGCACAACAAGCATAATGAGTGTCTAATTTTAAAAAAGCAGCAAAGGGTGGTTTTGAAATCTGGTTCAACGATTTATAAACATCTAAAGGATTTATGATAGCATTTTCAGCATAAAATTCTTGACAAAAATTAGCTTCATAAATATCACCGTGGTGAATGTGTTGTAAAAATTGTTCCCCTTTTTCAATATAGGCTTCTTTGGTAAGTCGACTTTGAATGTTAAAATTAAAGTTAGAAGTTGGGGTAGAAATTTGTTTAGTATTTAAAATCGCTTCTAAATCATGTTTGATGGTTGCTTCTTCAGCAATTAAATAATGAAAACTAATTTCTTTCTTACGAAGCGTAATTACTTTTTTTGGTTGGAAGAAGTAAAGGTCAGGAAAAGCTAAATCATCATTGTTTTTTGAAGTTAAATTTTCGACATCATTTTTTAAGTCATACCCAAGATATCCAAATAACCAATCTTTGTGTTTTTGTTGAAAAGCTTCTAGTTGAGCGAATGCCTCTAAATAATTAGTTTGTAAAACTTCTAAGGCGTCAACAGCTAAAATGGCTTCAGCATTCGAATGACGTTGCGGGTATCGGTTGGAGTCTAACCAAGAAATGTGCTCATATTGCTGAGACCAACTTAATAATTGATCTTTAATTTGTTCTAAGTTGTCAATCGAGAAACTTCTAGTTATTCGCACACACAAGTTTTTGGTTTAGCGAAATTACAAAAAGCAAGTATTGGTAAGCAAGCATAAAAAAAGCATAAATGGTATTACAGGCAAGCCAAAACAGTTTAATTTGTAATTTTACTTTTTATAATCGGACAAAGGGTACATGACATCACGGGTTGAATTCGAAAAAACAGGTTATTTTTCTTCATTAATAAACGATTACATTGCTGAAAAGGAAAGTTTAAAAAGCTTTTATGACAAGTTTCCTTCTGTAGAAAATTTAAAACTTCAAGCAGCAGAAAAATCAGCCTCATTTAGCAACGAAAATCGAACGGTACTTGTTGAGGCTTTACGAAACCAATATACAGCAATAGAAGTTTCTCCAGCGGTTAAAGAACATTTACACCTTTTAGAAAAATCGAATACGGTAACAATTACTACAGGACATCAATTGAATTTGTTTTCAGGTCCGTTGTATTTCGTGTATAAAATATTTTCTGTAATCAATCTTTGTGAACGCTTAAATAAAGAAAAATCAGCCTATAATTATGTGCCAGTGTATTGGATGGCAACGGAAGATCACGATTTTTTAGAAATTAATTATTTTAATTTTAAAGGGAAGAAAATTCAGTGGAATTACTCCGAAGGCTTACAAAATGACAATGGTTATGTAGGAGAATATCCTTTAGAAGGCTTACAAGAAATAGCAGATTTATTTGAGCAAGAATTGGGAATTGGCGACAATGCACAGTATTTAATAGAGATTTTTCGAAAAGCCTATTTAAATCACCAGACGTTAGCAGCGGCTACAAGATATTTTGTAAATACGTTATTTGAAACGTACGGTTTACTTATTTTAGATGGAAATGATAAAGCTTTAAAAACGCTATATGTTCCGAATATTTTAAATGAATTGAATAAAAATTTTTCATTTGAAAATGCAAACAAAACGGTAAATCAATTAGCGGAAAATGGTTATAAAATTCAGGTAAATCCAAGAGAGGTTAATTTGTTTTATGGTATCAAAGGACTTCGAAATCGAATAGAAAAAGCACCAGACGGAAAATTTATAGTGGTTGATACCGCTATTGAGTGGCAAAACTTTGAGGCGTTAGAAAAGGAAGTGAAATCTCATCCCGAGCGATTTAGTCCTAACGTGCTTTTGAGACCTTTATATCAAGAAGTTATTCTACCCAACATTGCTTACGTAGGCGGGGGTGGAGAATTGGCATATTGGTTGCAATTAAAAGAAGTTTTTGAAGCGCACAAAGAACATTTTCCCATATTGATTCTTAGAGATTCGGTACTAATTATTGATGCTAAAACCGAAAAAAAACGTAAAAAATTAAATATTCCCATTCTTAAATTATTCAAAAAACAAAACGATTTGATCAACTGGCGTATTCGTGAAATTTCTAATATTCCTATTGATTTTTCCGTTCAAAAAGAAACATTAGAAAAGCAATTTGAAGATTTAAAAGATATTGCTGGTATAACCGATAAAAGTTTTTTAGGAGCTGTAAATGCACAACAAGCAAAACAATTAAAGGGTTTAGATAAACTAGAAAAACGTTTACTAAAGGCACAGCGTTTAAAACTTAAAGATGAGGTAGAGCGTGTAGTTATGCTTCAAAATCAATTATTCCCGCAGCAAAGTTTGCAAGAGCGTAAATCTAATTTTTCAGAATTTTATTCAGCTTACGGAGAAGCGTTTTTCGATAAGTTGAAAGATCATTTAGATCCTTTAGATATGAAATTTAAAATTATCAACTTTGATTGAAAATAAAATATAAATTAAGTATCCTCAATTTCGAATATATAGCGATCATTTCATCACGATCTTATTCTAGGGTTTTATGAAAAACTAAAGCGTCTGTCTAAAAAGTTAAGAACATTATACTATACATTAAAAGAATTTAATGTGTATGTTGATTTTCAGTTAATTAACAGGCTTCGACTATCGCTCAGCCTTCGTTAATATTATTTTTAGGTAAATTTTTTGAATTGAGGAATATTTTGAACTAAATATTATATAGCCTATAGTAAATATTTATAGGATCAATTTGTAGATTTGAATTACACTAACTAAATTTAATAATGGAACAAACTCAATTTTTACCTGTTAACACGTTGACTGATGAGCGACGTATTGCATTTTATAAAAAAACATATTTACATGTAGCATTAGCGGTATTACTTTTCATTATTGTGGAGTGGGTGTTTTTTCAAAGTGAACCTATCGTTCGCTTCGCCTTATCGTTAACACAAGGTTGGAAGTGGTTACTTATGTTAGGGGGTTTTATGTTAGCAACAAATTATGCTGATAAAGTAGTGCACAGCAATCACGATCGTGGTCAACAATATGCAGGTCTTGTTTTATATGTAGTAGCGCAGGCTTTTATTTTTATTCCTTTAATTTTTATGGCTACCGCCATTGCCGCTCAAGGAGGTGATAACATTATTAACCAAGCAGCTATTTTAACATTATCATTATTCACAGGGCTATCCGCTATTGTTTTAATTACTAAAAAAGACTTTTCGTATTTACGTTCGGCGTTAACTATTGGTGGCTTTATAGCTTTGGGTTTAATTGTTGCGGGGATGTTATTTGGGTTCAATTTAGGTTTATGGTTTAGCGTTGGTATGGTAGTTTTAGCATCAGGCTCTATACTTTACCAAACCTCTAATATGGCTAAAAGTTATACAGAAGATCAATATGTAGGGGCAAGTTTAGGGTTATTTGCATCACTTATGCTGCTGTTTTGGTACGTGCTAAGTATTTTATCTCGAGATTAGTAGTAAAATAAAAAAGTTAGACACTAATTTTCAAATTAGTCCAAAAAACAAAACCGCAGTTCGTAAAGAACTGCGGTTTTTTCGTTGATTTTACTAGGGAAACATAAACATCAATCACAAAAAAACTATTTCGTAAAATCAACAACACTAACCAACTAACTAAACTATTATTACAATTTAATAGACGAGTTTTTATCTATTAGGTTACAGATTTGGGGCAACTTTAACATTTCTAAATAGATATTAGTATTGAGATTTTAGATCACTACGTTGTTAGATTAGAGAGTGGATGTTTTTTATATAAGAACAGCTCTCATATCTCATATCTCAATACTAATATCTATTTTTGATGTTATGGAATTTTCTTCAAAATTATTGGAGCGTGCAGTAGCAGAAATGTCGCAGTTACCAGGAATAGGAAAACGAACAGCCTTGCGATTGGTGTTGCATTTGTTGCGTCAGCCTTCACAACAGACTGAATATTTAACGGAGGCTTTAAAAGATTGTCGTTTAGAAATCAAAAAGTGTAAAGAATGTTATAATATAAGTGACGTAGAAATATGCGAAATATGCGCAAGTCATAACCGTGATCGTTCTTTAGTTTGTGTTGTAGAAGATATTCGCGATGTTATGGCTATTGAAAATACTAGTCAATTTCGAGGCTTGTATCATGTGTTGGGTGGAAAAATTAGTCCTATGGAAGGCATTGGTCCCCATGATTTAACTATTTCTCAATTGGTAGATCGAATAAAAAACGGAGAAATTAAAGAATTAATTTTTGCGTTAAGTGCTACGATGGAAGGTGATACCACTAATTTCTATATATACAAGCAAATAAAAAATCACGAAATCACCACATCCACTATTGCCAGAGGTATTGGCGTTAATGATGAAATAGAATTTGCCGATGAGGTAACTTTGGGAAGAAGTATTATGAATCGAATTCCTTTTGAAAAAGCCTTAAAATTATAATATGCGTATAGAACTAAGTGTTATAGTGCTTAATTATAATGTGGCAAGTTTTTTAGAGTTGTGTTTGCATAGTGTTCAAAAAGCAATTCAAAATATAAAAGCAGAAATTATTATTGCCGATAATAATTCTACAGACGAAAGTTTGTCGATGGTTAGGCAGTATTTTCCTGATCTTATATTAATAGCAAATTCTGAAAATTTAGGTTTTTCAAAAGCATACAATCAAGCCGTCAAAAAAGCAAAAGGGGAATATATTTGTATTCTAAACCCTGATACGGTTGTGCAAGAAAGTACATTTGTAAGTTGTTTGATAAAAGCAAAAACACTTCCTGAGCTAGGTATAATGGGTGTTCAGCTTATTGATGGAAGAGGGAACTTTCTGCCTGAAAGCAAAAGAAATCTACCAACTCCCAAAGTTTCTTTTTTAAAATTTTTCGGAAAACGATTTTCCAATATAGCACCCTATTATGCAGATCATATAAAAAATGATGAAGAAGGAGCGGTCTCTATTTTAGCAGGGGCTTTTATGTTGGTAAAGAAAGAAGTTTATCAAAAAACTGGTGGGTTCGATGAGCGTTATTTTATGTATGGAGAAGATATTGATTTCTCCTATTCCGTATCTCAGCTTGGTTATCAAAATTATTATTTAGGCACGGAAAGCGTAGTGCATTTTAAAGGAGAAAGTACCACTAAGAATAAAGTTTATCGTGAACGTTTTTATGGAGCAATGAAATTGTTTTACAAGAAGTATTTCAAACACTCATGGCTTACGGATTTTATTATTTCAGCAGGTATTAAAGTATTTTCAATATTAGGAAAAGCCAAAAATGAAAGTTTACAAATAACTTTCAACTCATTCATTTATGTGGGAGAATCGCCTGTTTTGAAAGAAAAAATTCTATTAAAAAATCCTCAGATCTATAAAAATGAAAACCAGGATAAAAACAATTTAGGGAATAATCTTTGTTTGTTAGATACCCGTTCTACAAGTTACAGGGAGTTGCTAGGGCACCTAAAACCCAAGCCAAATATGTTTTTTAGGTTTATATTACCATTTTCTAACAAATGTATAGGTAGCGATACGAGTTCAGGGCGTGGTGAGGTAGTATCTTTTTAGTAAATTTGTATTAGAAAAAATCTTTTATGGCAAAGTACGAGCTTAAGCTTCCGAAAATGGGGGAAAGCGTAGCAGAAGCTACGGTTACTACTTGGTTGAAAAATGTAGGTGATCCTATCGAAGCTGATGATGTTTTGTTAGAAATTGCTACCGATAAAGTAGATTCTGATGTTCCCAGCGAAGTTTCAGGTACTTTACGCGAGCGCCTTTTCGAGGAAGGTGATATTGTTAAAGTGGGCGATGTAATTGCAGTTATCGATTTAGATGGCGATAATGAAGTCGAAACCACTAATGAGGCTCCAA
>JAHDEF010000036.1:0-3452 GCA_020628975.1 Aquimarina sp.
CTGGCGCAGCATTCTATCCAAACCTATTTAAAAGACAGTTAAAAAAGCTAAAAGAAATGGGGGTAAATGCGATACGTTTTTCTCATAACCCACCAGCACCCGAAGCACTATCGCTTTGTGATGAATTGGGTTTTTTAGTGATCGATGAAGCTTTCGATGAGTGGGAAATTCCCAAAGTTGAGAATGGTTATGCAAAACATTTTAAAAAATGGGCTAAAATAGATTTGACCGATATGATCCGTCGTGACCGAAATCACCCTTCTGTAATTATGTGGAGTATTGGTAATGAAATTATGGAACAGTACCAATACGATCCAAACAAGATTACAAAATACTTGCATGATATTGTAAAATTAAGCGATACTACTCGAGCAACTACGTGTGGTTTTAATAATGCTATTGCGGCACTTAAAAGTGGTATGGCAGCTACGGTAGATTTAGCGGGTTTTAATTACAAACCAAGTTCCTATCATTTATTTAGAGAGAATTACCCAAATCTTAAATTTTATGCGAGTGAAACAGGCGGCGCCTTAAGTGTTCGGGACGTGTACAAGTTTCCCATAACATTTGATACAAGAAGGCACGATAATGGAACTTCCCTAAGCAATAAAACGTATCCTGACGCTTTGCCAGGAAATTATGAAGTTACCAATGTGCCTTGGGGATATCCTGCTTTTAAAGAGTTTGCTTCTCAAAATTACAATAAAGATGCAGTATATGGTGAATTTGTATGGACAGGTTACGATTATTTAGGAGAACCAGCGCCTTACAATAAAGGCACATCAAGAAGTTCGCATTTTGCGCCGATTGATTTTGTAGGGTTGCCAAAGGATAAATTTTACTTGTACAAATCTCAATGGAATTCAGCTGAAGAAACCTTGCATTTTTTTCCCCACTGGAATTGGGAAGCAGAAGACAGCCTGTCGTTTCCTGTGGTATGCTATACCTCTTACCCCAAAGCAGAATTAATAGTCAATGGAAAAAGCTATGGCGTTAAAACAACAACATCAATACCTAAATCTACTTTTTTGAATGACCGTTTCGATAAACATGCTTCAGGCGGTGGAAGCTTAGAACTAATGAAGGCCTATAGTATCGTTTGGGAAAATGTCAATTACAAACCAGGGGAAGCAAAAGTAATAGCTTATGATGAAAATGATGTAAAAAAAGCAACTTTCATTCGTAAAACAGCTAAAAAAGCATACGGAATCAACATAATTGCAGAAGAAAAACATATCAAAAAAGGTGAAATTGCGGTATATGTAATTTCAGTAATTGATGAAGAAGGAAACTGGCAACCCCATTATCAAGAAAACATGAAAATTGAAATAGGTGGTGCAGGTCAATTTTTAGCCTCAGGAAACGGAGATCCTACAAATCTTCAGCAATTGAATCAGCCTGAACGAAAGTTTTTTAATGGAAAAGCTGTAGTTTATGTCAAAAGTATTAAGGAGGGAGTAATACATATAAAAGTTTCAACTCAGAACTTTAAAGCAGAAAACCGTTTAGTTAATGTTGAATAAAGGCTAATCATCTTGAATATTAAACTTTGAATAAAAAAATGTCATCAAAATTTAGAACTACTGAAATTTCGGACCCACAATTTGAATCAGATAACCTTCGGTTCATCACCGTTAAAACTCAAAATTTAAAAGGTAGGGGTGATATTTGCACTTATATTCCGCCAAATATTAAATCCAAAGTAAATACGCCCCTACTTATTTTATTACATGGTGTTTATGGTAATTCGTGGATTTGGTCACAAAAAGGAGGTGCTCATCATACTGCAAATCAACTAATTTCTGAAGAGAAAATCAAACCTATGGTCATAGCAATGCCCTCTGATGGTTTATGGGGCGATGGTTCGGCATATTTACCACACAATGATTTTGACTTTGAAAAATGGATTGTTGAAGATGTAATTGCTGCTGTAAAAGAAAATATTGATGGGGTAACCGATAATTCTCCAATATTCATATCAGGACTTTCTATGGGCGGTTACGGAGCTTTGCGCTTAGGAGCAAAATACCCGCACCTATTTAAAGGTTTTTCAGGAATGAGTTCAATTACCGATTTACCACAAATGGAATTATTTGTAGAAGAAGATGTCGCTTTATATGAGCAGAAAGACGAAAGTAATGCCTCTGTACTAAAGCTAATGCTTAAAAACAAAGACAAATTATCGCCATTTCGCTTCGATTGTGGAGTAGATGATGAACTAATAGCTTATAACCGAAATTTAACTAAAGCCCTAGATCAAGCTGGTATATCGCATATTTATGAAGAATTTGAGGGAAAACACGAATGGGTTTATTGGCAAATTCATCTAAAAGATTCATTGCTTTTTTTTAATAGCTTATTGAAGTAATACGAAATTATTATTGATAAATCATATAGTATCATTTCATATGGGAAATGGTGTAATAGAAAAGCAAAATCCCTTTAGAAAAATTTTCTAAAGGGATTTTTATGTAGTTGATTACTATGGTCGATAAATTGTTATTTAGAGCAGGAGCCTAAATAACATATTGTATTTTACTTTACTTTCCCACCATCAAGCTCATCTTGTAATTTTAGTAATGCTGCCCATTTTCCTTCAAAAGCTAATTCCGCTTGCATAGGCCACGTGTCAGGCTTGTGAATTTCAAATCGTTTTCCTCCAATATTTAAAATTTCTTGACAACGCTCAACTGAAGTTTTAGATAGTTGATACCATGTATTAACACCATTATCATTAAATAATTCGGCGATTTTTGGTCCTATACCTTCTATTACTTTTAAATCATCGGCAATAATTTTCTTGCCAAAAATAGATTTAGCTAGTCCAGCATCAAAAATAAGTTCAGGTTCGCTTATACTAGCAGTCAATGCACTTGCAGCAACATTTGATGCCATATTGGTGTTAGCCAAATCAGACATGCCACTAGCAGCAGCGGGTACCGTTTTTTCTTTTAAGCAAGCGTCAAGCTCGGCTTGTAACCTTTTGTTTTTTGATCTTAAATTTTCAATTTCTTTTTTCTCGTCATCGCAGTTGCAGAATAAACTTTTTAAAAGCCATCCAAAAATTCCTCCGATAATTGCGGCTAATAAAGGCCATATGATACACCAAAACATATTTATATTTTTTTAAGTTGATTGATTATTTTAAAGTTACTTCTACTCGGCGATTTTTAGCTCGTCCTTGTTCTGTTTGATTTGTTGCTATAGGTCGTTTTGACCCTTGACTTGAAGTAGCAATTTGTGCCGCAGGAATATTATTTTTAATTAAATACCCTTTGATGGTATTGGCTCTATCAAGTCCTAATTGCAAGTTTTTAGCAAAGTCTCCAGTGTTGTCAGTATGACCGATTACCTGAATTTCTGAATTATCAGTCTTATCTATATATGTAGCAATATCAAACATTTTTACGCGCTGTTCAGGAGTTAATTTTAAGGAACTTGATCCCGTCGCG
>JAHDEF010000036.1:3462-12125 GCA_020628975.1 Aquimarina sp.
AATGGATTTTCTTGAATTTTATCATGAAGCAATTTTAACTCAGCAGCGGCTTTTGCTTTCGCATCATCGCTAGTGTCAATAGTATTGATACGATATTTTGCAGGTCCTAAATAAATGTTTTCAGCCGTAGGAATTAACGAATCATCCAATTGATCTTTACAATTTAATTGTTTCGAAGAAATACCTTGATCGACTAAATAATGTTTTATTGCTTCAGCTCTAGCAATACCTAAGTTAGGATACGCAGAAATATTTTTTTCGCTGCTTTTGTATAGCCCAATAATATCTAAGGTTTTGTCCGGGTGACTACCTAGATATGATTTCAATTTACCAATGGAAGCATTTAGTTTATTACTAATAGGAGTAAGAATTTCAAAATTTGATTTTTTGAAATTAAAGTGATCGTTAATATTAACGTTGAAATCACCTTTTGGGTCAGATAATGCAAAGCCAAAGCTTGTGGCGTTTGGGGTGTTAACTTCGGTTGAGGTTGTATTTTTTACAGCATTATTCGATGCGTATTTGTCACAATTTTTGCAACAAGTGAAATACTGTAAAATACAACCAACAATGCCTGTTAACAAGATACCGAGAATATAGGTAGTCTTTTTAGTCATTTAGCTGGTTATTAGATTGTTAATTAATCGTCTATGAAATTAACAATTATTAACGTAACTAAATGTGTTTTATCTGATTTTTAAGTATTTTTTCGATGAAATACTTAAAAAAGCTCTAAAATATGTGCTGATTGGCTACTTTTAGAAGTAAATTTTTGATAAAATATTAAGCCGTTTTGCTGAGATTACATATGACTTATTGTAAAATGAATATTTTGAACTTAATATTTGCCTGATTGTTTCGAAATAAAAAACGTATTTTAAGGTAACTCAATTAGGGTGTTCAAAACTTGAACTTTATTCCTTGAGCCAAAGGTAATTCTGAAGAATAATTTATGGTATTCGTTTGTCGACGCATATAGGATTTCCAAGCATCAGAACCCGATTCACGGCCACCGCCAGTATCCTTTTCTCCTCCAAAAGCACCTCCAATTTCAGCACCTGAAGTGCCTATGTTTACATTGGCAATACCACAATCTGAACCATTTGCTGATAAGAATAATTCAGATTCACTAATGTTTGTAGTCATAATAGAAGAAGACAAGCCCTGCGATACATTGTTTTGAATATGAATAGCCTTCTCAAGATCGCCCTCATAAGGAATTATATAAAGTATTGGCGCAAAAGTTTCTTCTTGAACAATTTCCATGTCGCTAGTAGCTAAAAATATGGAGGGTCTTACATAACAACGACTTTCAAAGGTTTCTTGTAAAAGCTTGCCTTCTACAATAGGGGTGGCGCCTTGTTTTTTAGCAGAAACGATCGCCTTTAAATATTGTTTTACAGCATTGGTGTCAATTAAAGGTCCCATATGATTCTGTTCATCTAAAGGGCTACCAATTTTAATTTGCTTGTAAGCATTTTTTAATTTTTCAATAAGATTAGCTACTAGCGACTCATGGACGATTAATCTTCGGGTAGTCGTACAGCGTTGTCCTGCAGTTCCGATAGCTCCGAATACAATGGCGGGAATTGCTAATTGTAAATCAGCATTAGGGGTAATGATCATAGCATTATTACCACCAAGTTCTAGTAGCGATTTTCCTAATCGCTGCCCAACGGTAGCTGCAACATCTTTACCCATTTGGGTAGAGCCTGTTGCTGATATTAAAGAAATTCGTTTGTCGGCAGTTAGTTTTTTTCCTAATGCTGCTTTGCCATTCACTAAGCAAGAAATACCTTTCGGCAGTTGATTTTTTTCTAAAACTTCTCCAATAATTTTTTGGCAAGCAATAGCACACAAAGGCGTTTTTTCAGAAGGTTTCCAAACGGTTACGTTTCCACAAATCCAAGCCAATGCTGTGTTCCAAGCCCATACAGCTACAGGAAAATTAAAGGCTGAAATGATACCAACAATACCCAATGGATGCCATTGTTCGTACATACGATGCTGGGGCCTTTCAGAATGCATTGTAAATCCGTGTAGCTGTCGCGATAAACCTACGGCAAAATCACAAATGTCAATCATTTCTTGCACTTCACCTAAGCCTTCTTGTAGCGATTTTCCCATTTCAAAAGAAACTAAGTAACCTAGACTTTCCTTCTTTTTGCGTAGAGCATCTCCAAATTGCCTTACCATTTCTCCTCTTTTTGGAGCAGGTGTAGTTTTCCATACATTGAATGCCGCTGTAGAAGTCTCAATAATGGTAGTATAGTTTTCTGTAGAAGTCAAAGAAATCTCAGCTATTTTTTTTCCGTTAACAGGGGAAAAGCTAGCGATATAATTTTCGTCGTTTAAAAATTGATTTCCTGTAGCAGTTCCACATTCAGTAGCTGAAATTTGTAAAAAGTCAAGGTGCTTCTGTAAATTCATAATCCCTATTTTTCAATGGCAAAAATACTTTTTTACCAAACGCCAAAAGCGTAATGATTAAGCAATAAATCTTCTAAATAAATTTTACCAATACTTTAATAGTTACAAAATGTTAGTAATACCTACTAAAAGGGACTTATGTCGTATATTTGCAATGCTAAACTCATCTCATTTTCAATGTTTATTTTTTGAATTTTGCGAGAGTGTAAAGCAAAGCGTTAAATGTTTGTTGAATCGGTCATGTCATGACCTAATTATTGATAAATGATTAAAGTATCAGACATAGCAAAAAAGAAAGTGGTAGAGCTAATGAGCGATGATGGTTTTAATCCTTCAAGCGATTTTGTGCGCGTAGGGGTAAAATCAGGTGGATGCTCAGGGCTGTCGTATGATTTAAAATTTGATCATGAGAAAGCTGAAGACGATAAGGTGTTCGAAGATAACGGCGTACGCATTATAGTTGATAAAAAAAGCTTCTTGTATTTGGTAGGTACTACCTTAGAATATTCGGGTGGGCTTAACGGAACAGGCTTTGTGTTCAATAACCCCAACGCAAGTAGAACTTGTGGTTGTGGAGAAAGTTTTTCATTATAAATAGTTGATAGTTAATAGTTGTTGGTTGATAAAAAACTGACAACTATTAACTGTCAACTGACAACTAAACTCAAGCATATGAGTAAGTATACAGAAGACGATTTAAAGAAAGAATTAGAGACTAAGGAATACGAGTACGGATTTTATACAGATATAGAATCGGATACTTTTCCTATAGGACTAAATGAAGATGTTATTCGTGCCATTTCTGCAAAGAAAGATGAGCCCGAATGGTTGACAGCATGGCGATTGGATGCTTTTAAGGTTTGGTCAGAAATGGAAGAACCTGAATGGGCTAATGTAAAGTACGAAAAGCCCGATTTTCAGGCTATAAGTTATTATTCAGCGCCTAAAAAGTCTGATCCTAATAAAACTTTAGATGATGTTGACCCAGAATTATTGGCAACATTCGAAAAGTTAGGAATTTCTTTAGACGAGCAAAAGAAATTGAGTGGCGTAGCTGTAGATGTAGTTGTGGATTCGGTTTCGGTAGCAACAACATTCAAGAAAACATTAGCAGAAAAAGGAATAATTTTCTGTTCTATATCAGAAGCGGTAAAAGATTATCCTGATTTAGTAAAGAAATATATGGGTACAGTAGTGCCTAAAACGGATAATTTTTACGCAGCTTTAAATTCTGCTGTATTTACTGACGGATCTTTTTGTTACATACCAAAAGGAGTGCGTTGCCCGATGGAATTATCAACGTATTTCAGAATCAATCAAGGAGGTACAGGGCAATTTGAACGTACTTTAGTAATTGCCGACAAAAGCAGTTACGTGAGTTACTTAGAAGGTTGTACAGCGCCAAGTCGTGATGAAAACCAATTACACGCAGCCGTAGTAGAATTAATTGCTATGGATGATGCGGAAATTAAATATTCTACCGTTCAGAACTGGTTTCCGGGTAGTGCCGAAGGAAAAGGAGGGGTTTTCAACTTCGTAACTAAAAGAGGGATTTGCGAAAAAAATGCAAAAATCTCATGGACTCAGGTAGAAACAGGTTCTGCAGTAACATGGAAATATCCTTCATGTATTTTGAAAGGAGATAATTCAGTTGGTGAATTTTATTCGATTGCAGTAACAAATAACTATCAGCAAGCCGATACAGGTACCAAAATGATTCACTTAGGGAAAAACACGAAAAGTACCATTATCTCTAAAGGAATTTCTGCAGGAAAATCACAAAACTCGTATCGAGGTTTAGTGCAAATTAGTCCAAGGGCAGAACATGCACGTAATTTTTCTCAATGTGATTCGTTATTGATGGGTAACGAATGTGGTGCTCATACATTCCCGTACATTGAAGCCAAAAACAAATCAGCTCAAATAGAACACGAAGCGACAACAAGTAAAATTGGAGAAGACCAAATTTTCTACTGTAACCAACGTGGTATCGATACTGAAAAAGCCATTGCGTTAATCGTAAATGGTTTTAGTAAAGAGGTACTAAATAAGTTGCCTATGGAATTTGCTGTAGAAGCTCAAAAATTACTTGAAATTAGTCTTGAAGGTTCAGTAGGTTAATAGTTAAGTGCAACTTCGTTATATTTATCACATAACTAAAAACTATCTAAATTATTTCTTATGAAAAAAGTACTGGTATTATTCGGATTGACAATTGCGTTATTTTCTTGTAAAAACGAACCTAAAATCGATCCTAATGCTATCGATATCGAGGCAGAATTTATACATATCGATAATGCAGCCGTATTAAAAGGTAAAACTTTTATTTATGGTGTAATTCTAGATGATAAAGCAAAAGAATTGTCTGATAAAGTAGCACCAATGAAAAAGGAAAAATACGATATGGTGCCTGTTAAAATAAAAGGAGTGATTACAGATAATCCCAACGAGGATGGCTGGGATCAATTAGTAAAAGTAGAGCAAATTGTTGAGGTATTACCTGTAGTTAAAGAGGAAGTACCCGTAGACAATCAAATAAAAATTAACGTTACCCAATAAAACGTCACCGTTGGGAATCAATTATTGAAAATGTTAGAGATTAAAAATTTACACGCAAGTATTGATGACAAAGAAATCCTAAAGGGATTGAACTTATCTGTTAAGCCAGGCGAAGTACATGCGATTATGGGACCAAACGGAGCAGGTAAAAGTACCTTAGCTTCTGTAGTTTCAGGAAAAGAAGATTACGAAGTTACCGAAGGAAGCATTGAGTTAGAAGGAGAAGATATTGGTGAATTAGGTGCAGAAGAAAGAGCACATAGAGGGATTTTCTTGTCTTTCCAATATCCTGTAGAAATTCCTGGAGTATCCGTAACTAATTTCATGAAAACGGCAATTAATGAAACGCGTAAAGCACGTGGTTTAGAGGATATGCCTGCTCGTGATATGTTAAAAAAGATCAAGGAAAAATCGGAATTACTTGAAATCGATAGTAAATTTTTATCTCGTTCATTAAACGAAGGTTTTTCGGGTGGAGAGAAAAAGCGTAACGAGATTTTCCAAATGGCGATGTTAGAACCTAAAGTAGCTATTTTAGATGAAACTGATTCAGGATTAGATATTGATGCTTTACGAATTGTTGCCAATGGTGTCAATAAGCTGAAAAGCAAAGACAATGCTGTTATCGTAATTACGCATTACCAACGATTGCTAGATTATATAGTACCTGATTATGTTCATGTTTTACATGATGGACAAATTGTAAAATCAGGCACTAAAGATTTAGCTTTAGAGTTAGAAGAAAAAGGTTACGATTGGATTAAAGCTGAATTATAGTTAACAAGTTTATAGTTCATAGTTTATAGCTAAGTAAAGCTACTAGGAACTAATAACTAATAACTAATAACTATAAATAAATGGAATTAAAAGAAAAACTAGTCTCTTCATTCTTAGCTTTCGAAACTACTGTCGATACTGCTAGTGGAGTGCATAATATACGTACCCAAGCCATAAAAGATTTTGAACTTTATGGGTTTCCTACAAAAAAAGCAGAAGCTTGGAAGTATACTTCTTTAAATAAGGTGTTAAAAAATGACTTTTCCTTATTTCCTAAAAAAGAAGTTGCTATTGAGTACAAAGAGGTTAAAAAATATTTCATTAATGATTTAGACACTTATAAGATTGTCTTCATTGATGGAAAATATTCTTCGCATTTATCAAGCACTACTCATGATAAATTTGATGTTTGTTTAATGTCTTCCGCTTTAACTCAAAATCGATTTAAGGCTGTAGTAGATGTTTATTATAATACCATTGCTAAGCAAGATGGGCTTGTAGCCTTAAATACCGCTTATGCTAAAGAAGGTGCCTATATTTATCTTCCAAAAAATATAGCTGCAGACAAGCCTATTGAAATCGTACATTTTTCAACTGGAGCTGAAGCGGCCATGTTGTTACAACCAAGGAATTTGATTGTAGTTGAAGATAATTCAGAGGTTACCATAATCGAACGTCACCAAAGTTTATCGGAAAACAAAACGTTTACCAATTCAGTTACTGAAATCTATGCGGGTAAAAATGCACATTTAGATTATTACAAAATCCAAAATGACATCAGTAATGCATCGTTAATCGATAATACATTTACAGAACAACACGATCATAGTGTAGCTTCTGTACATACTTTTTCTTTCGGGGGCGAGATTACTAGGAATAACTTGAATTTTAAACAAAAAGGGCAAGGCATTGATTCTATTTTAAATGGGGTAACCATTTTAGAAGGAAAAACTCATGTAGATCACAATACTTTAGTTGAGCATACAGAGCCAAATTGTGAAAGTCACCAGGATTACAAAGGGATTTTTGACGATAAATCAGTAGGGGTTTTCAACGGTAAAATTATTGTTGATCAAATTGCACAGAAAACCAATGCATTTCAGTCTAATAACAACGTATTATTAAGCGATAAAGCGACAGTAAATTCAAAACCGCAATTAGAAATTTTTGCTGACGATGTAAAATGTTCACATGGTTGTACAATAGGTCAATTAGATGAAAGTGCTTTATTCTACTTAAAAACAAGGGGTATTCCTGAAAAAGAAGGAAGAGCTTTATTAATGTATGCTTTTGCTAATAATGTTTTGGACTCGGTAAAAATTCCACAACTAAAAACCCGAATTAATACTTTAATTGCTGAAAAATTGGGGGTTAGTATTGGATTTGATTTATAATACTTCATTTGCAAATTTAAAAGACTAAAGTATTTTATTATAAATAGAAAGTCATTCTGAAAAGGATGACTTTTTTTTATGAAAAAATTTGATAAAAAAAGTAATTGTATTAGTAAACAACGTAATTTGGTTATTGAAATACAGCAAGAACAAGCGCTCATTTTGGTGCTAAAATGTATCACATAAGTTTAAATAAACATCATCAATTGCTAAAAGAAAAGAAACTTATTGGGCGTTCGGATGTCGTTGATTTTCCGAAGTTAGAACTTTTTAATATCAATGTGAAAGTTGATACGGGGGCGTATACCTCAAGTATTCATTGTTTTCATATTGTGGAGAATAATGGAGTTTTAGAATGTGTATTCTTAGACGATAACCATCCCAATTTTAATGGTAAAAAAATTACTTTCGATCAATTTGATATTCGCAAAGTAAAAAGTAGTAATGGTATTTCTAGTATAAGATATATTGTTACTACAGAAATTAAGATTTTTAATACTATCAAAACCATAAGCATAAGCTTAACCTCACGTGACGATATGAAATTCCCTGTATTATTAGGAAGAAAATTCATAAGCGGAAATTTTATCGTCGATACAGAACTTACTAATTTATCCTTTAAGCAACAATTTCAATAATGAATATTGTAATACTATCACGTAATCCTAAGCTTTATTCTACGGCAGTTTTAGAGCAAGCCGCAGTAAAGCGTAATCACAGTGTGCGCATCATCGATCCTATAAACTGTGATATCGTTATTGAAAAGAAAAACCCAATGATTTATTATCGTGGAAAACGTTTAGATCATGTCGATGCAGTAATACCTCGCATAGGTTCATCGATTACCTATTACGGTACCTCTATTATCCGTCAGTTTGAAATGATGGGAGTTTTCAGTACACTATCTTCACAGGCACTAGTATTATCAAGAGATAAACTTCAAAGTCTTCAAATTTTATCGAAAGCTAAAATAGGATTGCCAAAAACGGTATTCACCAATTATTCTAAAAATGTTGATGATATTATTAAGCATGTAGGTGGCGCACCTTTAATAATTAAATTACTTGAAGGTACACAAGGCTTGGGGGTAGTTTTGGCAGAAACTAAAAATGCAGCTAAATCAGTAATTGAAGCCTTTAATGGATTGCAAGCGCGTGTTATCGTTCAAGAATATATTGAAGAAGCCAAAGGTGCTGATATTCGAGTTCTCGTAGTTGATGGTAAGGTTATAGGGGCAATGAAACGTCAAGGTGCTGAAGGAGAATTCCGATCAAATTTACACCGAGGAGGAACAGCCCAAATCATTCAGCTTTCCGAAGAAGAAGAAGAGGCAGCTATAGAAGCTGTACAAGCTTTAAATTTAGCAGTTGCTGGTGTAGATATGCTACAAAGTACTAGAGGGCCTTTGATTTTAGAAGTAAACTCATCTCCTGGGCTTGAAGGTATAGAAACGGCAACGGGTAAAGATATCGCTAAAGAGATTATAAAATATATTGAAAAAAG
>JAHDEF010000037.1:0-8443 GCA_020628975.1 Aquimarina sp.
AAAGTTTTCATATCAATGTTTTAAGCTTCCCAAATATAAACCTCGTCAGTATTTATTACAAACTAGCATTCATATTTTAGACTAAGCTCATAAAAAAATCGTCAAGTTACAACTAGCTTTAAATCCTGTCGTTCAATTGCAATAATTCATCGATATAAACACGTGTATTGGAAAGCCTTGGTATTTTATGCTGCCCTCCTAGCTTCCCTTTTTGTTTCAACCATTGATAAAAAAGTCCTTTTTTGGCGAATTTTACTTTAGGTTGCGTCAATGTGATATTATTAGTTCTTTTAGCTTCGTAATCACTATTCAGTAATTTTAAATGCTTATCTAAGCTTTCCGTGAAAATAGTTATATGCGCTGGGTTTTGTTTAAATTCAATAACCCATTCGTGACATCCTTTAGTTTTCCCCTCCATAAAAATAGGTGCTACACTAAAGTCTACAATTTCCAATTTCATTTCGTTACAGACATTTCTTAAGGCTTGTTCTACATTTTCAATCATTAATTCTTCTCCAAAAACATTGATAAAATGTCGGGTGCGACCACTAATTTTTATGCGGTAAGGATTAATCGAAGTAAACCGTACCGTATCTCCTATTTTATATCGCCATAATCCAGCATTCGTAGTAATAACAACAGCGTATACTTTGCCTAATTCAACCTCGCTTAAGGGTATTATTTTAGCGTTATCGTTATGGTAATCTTTCATTTCTATAAATTCATAGAAAATACCATAATCTAACATGAGTAATAACTCATCACTATTATTTTGATCCTGGATAGCAAAAAAACCTTCTGAAGCGTTGTAAATTTCGTAGAATTTACAATCGCTTGGCAAAATTTTTAAATACTGATCACGGTAGGGTGTGAAACTTATACCTCCATGAAAATACACTTCTAGGTTTGGCCAAACCTCTGATAGATTTGCAACACCTTTAGTAGTTAAAACTTCATTGAGTAATACCAGCATCCAACTTGGTACGCCAGCTAAACTGGTTACATTTTCTTGTATGGTTTCTCTTACAATAGCTCCCATTTTAGTTTCCCAATCAGCCATCAACGATATTTGACTGGAAGGTGTAGAGCTTTTTTCTGCCCAAAATGGCATATTATCAATCAAAATTGCCGATAGATCTCCGAAATAAGTGCCGTTTTCTTCGTATAATTCTTTACTTCCTCCTAATCGCAGTCCCTTTCCTGTAAAAAGTTCAGAATTTGGATTATTATTTAAGTACATACACAGCAAATCTTTACTGGCTGCGTAATGACAATCGGTTAACGAATCAGTACTAACAGGAATAAATTTACTTTTAGCATTTGTAGTACCACTCGACTTAGCAAACCATTTTATTCCGTTAGGCCAAAAAATATTTTTTTCTCCCTGTCTACTTCTAGTGATTAGTGGTTCAATGACCTCATAGTTAACTACAGGCAGGCGTTGTGCAAATTCTTCATACGTTGTAATAGATTTGAAATCATACTGTTTTCCTATAGAAGTTCCCCGAGCTTTATATAATAACGAAAACAATAACTCTTGCTGAACCTCAGCAGGATATTTTAGAAATAATTCTATTTTATGTATACGCTTCTTCAAAAACCAACTGGTTATTGAATTTACTAAAGGTAGTGGCATTGTAATTGGCTATATTTACACTTATAGAAAAGTACGTACTTTCTACTAAAAGTTCTGATTCTAAATTAACAAAAATCATTTAACATATCTTTCTTTTTTATGTTGTATCATGGGGTTTTAAAAAAAATGCGAACTGAATTCGCTAGTCCAATAAATTACTTTTTACTATTTGAAAATGATTTTATTCACCTTAACCAATTACTTGAAAAGACTATACGTGTAGAATTTACAGCGTACGAATGTTTGGCTTGTGGTAAGAATAAAAAGATTTTTAGACAAGGCTATTGCTACGATGATTTTTACAAACAGCCCAATGTTGGTGATTGGATTATGAAACCTGAGCTTAGCCAAGCGCATTTAGATATTGAAGATCGAGATTTAGATTTCGAAAAAAAAATGCAACTACAACCGCATATTGTTTATTTGGCAAATTCGAGCAATATAAAGGTGGGGGTTACTAGAAAAGCACAAGTACCTACACGTTGGATTGATCAAGGCGCTCACGAAGCTATTGAGATGCTTGAACTTCCCAATCGTTATTTGGCAGGAATAACCGAAGTAGCTTTGAAAGCACATATTGCTGATAAGACTAACTGGAGAAAAATGTTGACAAATTCAGTAGTTGACGAGAAGTTAGAAGACGTTAAATTAAATCTTAAAAAATTTATTCCTGAGGAAACATTACCTTATTTTTTAGAAAATAGCACTGAGTTGAATATAGAATTTCCTGTGAATAAATATCCCGAAAAAGTCGCTTCAATCAATTTAGAAAAAACACCCAATTTTGAAGGGAAGCTAAAAGGTATAAAAGGTCAATATTTAATTTTTGAAGATGGAAGCGTTTTTAATGTCCGTAATCACGAGGGTTATAAAGTAACAATTGCTATTCTTTAACAGAAATTTGAAAGAATTATATCATAAAGTACTTTTAGAATAATTTAAGCTGAGTTTTTGATATAGCTCCTTCCAACTGAAGGAGCTTTTCTTTTGCGGGCAATCCACCTGCATACCCTGTTAAACTGCCGTCACTACCAATTACTCGATGGCAGGGTATAATTATACTAATAGAATTAGCTCCATTTGCAGCAGCAATCGCGCGTATCGCTAATGGGTTATTTAACTTTTTTGAGAGTTCTTGATATGAATAAGTTTTCCCGAAAGAAATCTTTTTTAATGCTTGCCAAACCGTCCTTTGAAAATTTGTACCTACCATTAGCAATGGAATATCAAAATTTTTTCGGTCTCCCTTAAAATATTCCTTTAATTGCTTTTTAGTATGTATAATAACTTCAGAATCTTTATCATCTGTAAAGGATGCATTTAATTTTTCTTGAAGCCTTCGATCTATAGCACTTCTTTGTTTTCTATATTTCCAATCACATAAACATAGCCTATCCTCAAAAGCTCCCAGAAGTAACTCTCCATAAGGCGATTTATATGCAGAAATTTGAATAGACATGTGTTGTATTATGGATTAGTAGACCATAATGCAGCTCGAGTTACCATAGCTCTTCTCGGTAATTTCAAATTGGAAACTATTAAAGCTGCAAAATCTTCTGGTTGTAGCACTTTATCTGGATCACCATCAGTAATCGCTAAATCTTTTGTGGTCATATCCGAAGCTATAGTACTTGGTGTAAGTGCACAAACACGAATATTGTTTTTTCGCACTTCTTTCATTAAAGAATCTGAAAAACCTAACACCCCAAATTTTGATGCAGAATATGCTGAAATAGTTGCATTACCTGATAATCCAGCGGTAGATGACACATTAAAAATATCACCTTCATTTTTAGCTACTAAAATTGGTAGTACTTGCTTTGTTACATAATAGCTACCCAGTAAATTAACTTTTATAATAGCTTCCCATTGATCTACGGGCATATCGAGTACTGATCCCATTGCTGCTATACCTGCATTATTAACCAATATGTCTAGCGTTCCGAAATCTGCAATAATTTGATTGATTCCATGTTGAACGGCTTCATAATTAGATACATCAAAAACAGCATAAGTAGCTGCTACTTCCAAATCTTTTAGTTCTGTAACTACAGCTTTAAGTTTCTCTTCATTTCTTCCAGTTATAGCCACATCAATACCTTCTTTAGCAAATGCTAATGCAGTAGCTCTACCTAACCCACGTGTACCCCCAGTGATAATTGCTTTCTTACCTTTTAATACTGTCATAAATAGTTTTATTGAATCTGATTTATGACTAAAGTAAAGAAAACTTACGGAGCGGAATCTTAAATAATTCTAAAAAGAAAAATTGGAAATAATCACAAGTTCCGTATAGAGGTTTTTGGATGTGAACCAATAAAGGCTTTAGTTAAGAATCCATCTTTAAGACCATTAACTATCCACAATTCAATATTATTTTTTTGTAGAATAGTTGCGGCTTGAATTTTTGAAGTCATCCCCCCTGTACCATGAGAGGATTTGGAATCTGACACCTCTGCTTTCAAAGCAACTAAATCAGTAACTTCTTTAATGGTTTCAGGAGTTCCATTTTTCATCGATTCTTTGGTGTATATACCATTGGTGTTTGTAGCAATCACGCATAAGTCGACTTGTAATAATGAAGCTGTTAAAGCCGCTAGTTTATCATTATCTCCAAACTTAATTTCTTCTGTAGAAACCGTATCATTTTCGTTAATTATTGGAATATATCCGTTATCTAACAATACGGTGATGGTATTCGAAATATTTTGTTGCGTATCTTCATTATCAAAATCGGCATATGACAACAGGCATTGCGAAGTAAGTAAGCCTTCTTTAGAAAATGCTTCGTGAAACAAACGCATCAAATAAGGCTGACCTATACTGGCCAGCGCTTGTTTGACAACTATATTTGTTTCTGTATCCTGTAATTTCACAAACTCTTTGGCGGCAGCTACAGCACCCGAACTTACGATAATAAAATCGTAATCCGCTTTTAACTGTGCTACTTGGTTTGCAATATCAGCTAATTTTTCTCGCGAAATAGCATCTGATTCTTGCGTAAGCGTATTGCTTCCTACTTTAAGTAGTAATCTTTTTTTAGCGGATTTGTCCTTCGCCATGTACATACCATTTATTGGTTACCAAATGTTGTAATCCTATAGGACCACGTTGGTGTAATTTATCTGTTCCAATAGCAAGCTCTCCCCCTAATCCAAATTCAAAACCATCTGTAAAACGTGTAGAAGCATTATGATATACTGCTGCACAATCTACTGCTGCCATGAACAAATTAGCTTCAACCTTGTTTTTAGTAGTAATGGTTGCTGAGTGCCCACCACTATATTTATTGATCTTTTGGATCGCCGCTTCTGTACCTGAAATATTTCCTACTACAATTTTATAATCTAGAAATTCTTCATACCAAACCTTATCATTTGGTATTACACTTACATTATTATCTTGCGCAAAGCTGGCGTCACCTAAAACTTCGACATTGTGCGCTCTAAGACGCTCTAATAAATTCGCCTCAAAAGCAGTTTTATTTGGCAAAGCTTCATCAATAAGCACCTTATCTACAGCATTACAAGCTGAAATTTTTGCTGTTTTTGCGTTTACAATAATATCTAAGGCCATTTCCTGATCTGCTTCTGGGTGTACATAGACGAAATTATTCCCTCGACCACTCACTATAACAGGACACTGCGCATGTTCTTTTACAAAAGCTATTAATCGCTCTCCACCACGAGGTACAATCAAATCAATACGCTGCGTTGGGTTCTTTAAAAATGCTTGTGTTTCTGTTCGGTTGTAATTAAGATATGCTACCCAATCCGTAGACACCTGATTTGCTTCTAAGGCTTTATGCCATAAATCGACAATAGCAAGGTTTGAATGCAAACTTTCTTTACCTCCTTTTAATAAAATTTTATTTCCAGACTTAAAGGCAATTCCTCCTGCTTCGATTGTTACATCAGGGCGCGATTCATATATAATCATTACAGTTCCAAAAGAAGCCGTACGATTATATACTTGCATTCCATTATCATGAGCAAAACGAAAACGCTCTACTCCTACTGGATCTTCTAAACTGGCTAATTGACGTAAAGATGCTATCATCCCTTCAATCTTAGCGTCGTTCACTTTCAAACGATCACTCATAGCAAGATCTTCGCCATGGTAACCATCCATATCTATTTTATTGGCTGCTAGTATTGCCTTTGCATTTTCCGCCACTAATTTGGCCATCGTTTGCAATACTGCATTTCTTTTTTCTATACTTAATATCATTTTTTTAAGAATTTATAGGAGTTAGAGTAGTTAAAGAATTTAAAGTAGCATATCATTTCTTTACTCTAACTTCTTTATATGCTTTACTCCCCTTTACTTCCTAATTCACTTTCTCCGCAACCACCTCTTTTACTGCTTCAATAAACGCATCTATTTGGTGTGTCTGAATAGTTAATGGAGGAAGAATTCTTAATACATTATTATTTTTCGCTCCACCAGTGAACATATGCTTTTCGTAAATCAATTGCTTACGCATATCTGCAACAGGTGTTTCAAATTCAATTCCTAACATTAAACCTCTACCCTTCAATTGGACTACTCCTGGTATTTCTCTGGCTTTCTCCATAAAATACTGCCCAGTGATAGCTGTTTTCTGGATTAAAGATTCTTTCTCTAATACATCTAACACTGCAATACAAGCAGCACAAGCTAAATGATTTCCTCCAAAGGTAGTTCCTAACAAACCGTATTTTGACTTGATATGTGGCGCTATTAAAATTCCTCCGATTGGAAATCCATTCCCCATGCCTTTTGCCATAGAAATGATATCGGGCTGAATACCGTGATGTTGGAATCCGAAGAATTTTCCTGTTCTACCAAAACCAGACTGTACCTCATCTAATATTAAACATGTATCATTTGCTTTAGTGAGCTTTTCTAATCCCTGAAAAAATTCAGTTTCTGCTTCATCTAATCCTCCTACTCCTTGTACAGGTTCAATAATTACCGCACAAACATCGCCCTTTTTCAACTCAGCTTCTACAAGATCTAAATTACCCATAGGTAAAATAGTTACTTCTTGCTGTGCATTAATTGGAGCAATAATCGCCTTGTTATCTGTTGCTGCTACTGCTGCAGATGTACGTCCATGAAAACCATTTTGAAATGCCACTACCCTGTGTTTTCCATTATGGAAAGATGCTAACTTCAATGCATTTTCATTGGCTTCTGCTCCTGAACTACATAGAAATAATTCGTATGCATCACATCCGGAAAGTGCTCCTAGCTTATCTGCCAATTCTTGCTGCAAAGAATTTTGAACAGCATTACTATAAAAACCTAAATTATCTAATTGTGATTTTAATTTATGAACATAGTGCGGATGCGCATGGCCAATAGAAATTACGGCATGACCTCCATACAAGTCTAAATATTCTGCCCCTTCTTTATCCCAAACCGTGCAATCTTCTGCCTTAACGGGCTCTACATTATACAATGGGTATACGTCGAATAGTTTCATCTGTTAGCTTCACTAACGGCTCTTAGCTTTTGGCTATTGGCTATTAGCATTTTTTACTATTAATAATTAAAAGCTAATAGCTAACTGCTAAAAGCTAATGGCTATCTAAAAAGCTGAGCTTTTTAAATTCAAACCTGTTTTTTCGTCTAATCCAAACATTAAATTCATATTGTGAATCGCTTGTCCTGAAGCTCCTTTTACTAAATTGTCAATAATGGAAGTTACTAGAATCATTCCATCTTTAACATCAACATGCAGTATACATTTATTGGTATTTACTACTTGTTTTAAAGCTATTGGAGTACTCGAAATTACTACAAACGTAGCATCCTTGTAAAAATCTTCATATAAATTTACTGCTTGTTCAACGCTACCATCGAACTTAGTATATGCCGTTGCATAAATACCACGGCTAAAATTCCCTCTATTCGGTATAAAGAAAACCGGTTGATCGTGATTTGGTTGCAGTTGTTTAGCACTTTGGTTTATTTCCCCTAAGTGCTGATGCGTAAACACCTTGTAGCTTGAAAAGTTATTATCTCTCCAACTAAAATGTGTTGTAGATGATGGAGAAACTCCAGCTCCTGTACTCCCCGTAGTGGCATTTACATGTACTGCATCATTGATTTTCCCTGCAGCTGCTAATGGCAATAAGGCATGTTGAATTGCTGTGGCAAAACATCCTGGATTTGCAATATTATTTGCCTTAACAATATCCGATTTATTTAATTCGGGCAATCCATACACGAAATCTCTTCCTTGAAATTCCTTATCGGCTAACAAACGAAAATCGTTTCCTAAGTCAATTACTTTTGTTGCTTCCGAAAAAGTATTGGTTTCTAAGAAAGCCCTAGAACGCCCATGTCCTAAACATAAAAACAATACATCTACATCTGGATTCACCGTATCTGTAAATAGCACCTCAGATTCTCCTATTAAATCAGCGTGCGCTACATCTAGTGGTTTACCTGCATTAGTAGTACTAAATACAAAATCAATTTCTGTATTTGGATGATGAATTAATAATCTTAATAATTCTCCTGCTGTATATCCCGAACCTCCTACGATTCCAACCTTTATTTTTTTCATAAAAAGAATTTAAGGAGTTAAGAAGTTAGAGAAGTTAAGTCATAATTAACCTAACTACTTATTTCTTAACTTCTATTAACTACTCCGAAAAAGTTTTATTCACATTATGGTAAATCTTATTGGCATTACCATAGATTTTGATGAACCCTTTAGCGTCATCTGCGGACCAACCTTTATTTACCTCTCCATATTGACCAAAATCTGATTTCATTAAATCGAATTCAGATTCGATACCAACTAAACTGAAA
>JAHDEF010000037.1:8453-12028 GCA_020628975.1 Aquimarina sp.
GTTTTAATTCTACAATTACATCTCCTGTTACAGAATTTTGAGAACTTTCCATAAAAGCTTCTACATCCCTCATTACCGGATCTAAATAATTTCCTTCATGTAACAACATTCCGTACCAGTTTGCTAACTGATCGCCCCAATATTGTTGCCATTTGGTTTGTGTATGCTTCTCTAATAAATGGTGCGCTTTTATGATGACCATCGGAGCTGCAGCCTCAAAACCTACACGTCCTTTGATTCCTATAATTGTATCACCAACATGAATATCTCGTCCAATAGCGAACTGACTAGCCAATTCTTCTAACTTCTGAATATTCTTAACTGGCGAATCTTTCTCTCCATTCAACCCAACAAGCTCTCCTTTTTCGAAATTTAAGATTACTTTCTCCGAATCTTCACGTTGCAATTGACTTGGGTAGGCTTCACTAGGTAAAGCTTCATTAGATGTCAATGTTTCTTTTCCACCAACACTTGTTCCCCAAATTCCTTTATTGATCGAGTATTGTGCCTTTTCCCAAGAATAGTGCACTCCATACTTTTCCAAATATGCTACCTCTTCTTGACGCGTTAAGCTTAAGTCGCGAATTGGAGTAATAATTTCTATTTCTGGTGCTAATGTTTGAAAAATAGCATCGAAACGAATTTGGTCGTTTCCTGCACCTGTACTACCATGTGCAATGTACTTAGCCCCTACAGATTTTGCATATTCAATAACTTCAATAGCTTGAAAAATACGCTCTGCACTTACAGATAATGGGTATGTATTGTTTTTTAATACATTACCAAAAATTAAATATTTTACGGCTTTTTCATAGAATTTATCTAAAATCGTAAGATTTGCATGAGATTTACTTCCAATAGCATAAGCGCGCTCTTCCGTTTCTTTCAATTCTTCTTCTGAAAATCCACCTGTGTTTACTAACACCGTGTGCACTTCCATATTTTTTTCATGCATCAAATACTTTACGCAATAGGTAGTATCTAAACCACCACTGTAAGCAACTACTACTTTTTCCATTTTATCTTAGTATAAAGTAAAGAGTATAAAGTATTAAGATTTAATTCTTATATCTTGAACGCTTTACTTTTTGTTTTTAATATTTTCTAATTTTGAAAGACTTAACAAAGGTCTTGATACTTAATACTGATCTCTTTTTACTTATCAAAAAACTACTTTAATTCTCTAATATGCGATTCAAAATAAGGATTTACATAATACTTATAATGTTCTTCATCTCTTAATTTACCTATTTCTTCTAAGGTATCCACTAACACTTTTGACATTTGAGATAAGGTAACAAATTTCATTCCTAATAGCTCATTATTGTGATGTACAATAGTGGCTCTGGCAATCGATATTACAAAATCATCCTTATACAATTCTGTTAACTTGTGCATTAACAACAATCCTAAATGAAAATTACGATAATCTTTTTTAACCCATAAAGATGCGCGTTCGTAAACCGAATGATCTTTGACCATGTGCTTATGTGCAAAAATATGCCCTACTATTTCTTCATCTTTCTTTAATATATAACATCCGTTTTGCAAACGATCTTGTAGCATTTCTTTACTTGTAAAATACATTAAAGACTGTGCTTTTGAACGTTCGGAAATAGTTTCCAATACTTCTTCTGGTAAATCATATACCAAATGAAGCGCAATACCTTGTGCTTTGCAATAGGTTGCTGCTTTTGAAATAATGTTCGTAATATCTTTATCCAATACCATTTTTATTGTGGGTATGCTTTTAGCACATACTCCAATACTAATACCATCTTTTAAGGTAAATTCTTAATTCAATACAATTAACGATTTTAAGCAAATGCTTATTGAATACAACACCCCACTAGGGGCGTCGAACTGGAAAACGCACAACGATACCTTTAGTAGAAATTACTAAAGTTGAAGAGATAATTGATATGTGGTTTCCTGTTTTCACCGAAGTTTCCATATGAAATTATTAACTCTAAATCGTCGGCCGTAGCCCCTTTCGTTAATATTTAGAGCGCAAAAATAGTAATTAGTTGTTAGTTGTTGGTAATTAGCCGCTAATTTTTTTGTCACTATGAACTAAAAGAGGCTTAACCCGTGATGTACTTTGTTATTGTAATTTTAAGTAATTAAACTTTATGGTTCTGTAAAAAGCATCAGTTGTCGTCACGAGGATGTCTAGAAAGTTTCATAAATGAAAGCTGAGTGTTAGTAGAAGCCTGTAGATGAGCTGATAATCAAACCACATTTCGGCTTCGCTCAATGTTCGTTTGGAGGATTTTCAGCTTTTCAGACAGCCTCATCTTATAAACAAATTTAGGATGAATAACAGACAAATGGGACGCTGAAATAAATTCAACTTAACGCTACTTTAACTTTCTAAATGTACCAAGAGTTACACCTTACAATTTAACAGACATTTTTGAAGCCAATTCTTTAGTCTTTTTTGTCACTTCTTCTACATTTTCTCCTTTTTCATCATAGCAAACTACAACTGCCATTCTTCGATTGGGTCGGCTTGTAGGCTTCCCAAAAATTCTAAAATCAGTATTTGCTTCTCCCGAAACCATCTCTGCCCCTATTACTTCAGGATTTTGAGAATGTCCTTTTGCTAAAACAACTGCCGAAGCACCAATACGTTCTTGTGTTATTTCTCCGATAGGTAATCCTAAAATTGCTCGAAGATGCAATTCGAATTCATTCAAATTCTGCGTATTTGCCAAGGTTACCATTCCGGTATCATGTGGCCTTGGAGATAATTCAGAAAAATAAACGCCGTCGTCCCCAATAAAAAATTCTACTCCCCATATACCCGAACCTGTTAAGGCCTCGGTTACTTTAGCTGCCATTTGTTGCGCTTCTTGTAAATGCGCATTTTGCATAGGCATGGGTTGCCAACTTTGTTGATAATCACCACCTTCTTGCACATGACCTATAGGCGGACAAAAAAGCGTTTCTCCATTATTTTGAGTAACGGTTAACAAGGTTATTTCATAATTAAAATTCACAAAGGCTTCTACAATTACTTCTGCAACATCTCCTCGAGAACCTTCTTGAGAATACTTCCAAGCTTTTACAATATCAGCTTCACTTTTTATGGTACTCTGGCCTTTTCCACTTGAAGACATTAATGGCTTTACCACACAGGGTATACCCACTTCGCTTACCGCTTTTTCTAATTCCTCTGCAGAAGTTGCATAACGATAATCTGCTGTTTTTAACCCTAAATCTTTTGCTGCTAGGTCACGAATCGCTTTTCGATTCATCGTGTAGTTGGCCGCTTTAGCAGAAGGTACTACATGGTATCCTTGTTCTTCGTAAGTATAAAATCGTTCGGTACGAATGGCTTCTATTTCTGGAACGATAAAATCGGGCTTATGCTTTTCTACTATTGCATCAAGCGCTTCTCCATCTAACATATTAATTACTTCAAAATCATGAGCCACCTGCATCGCTGGGGCATTTTCGTAACTATCAACTGCAATTACAGTTTGCCCTATACGCTGTGCTGCAATTACAAATTCCTTACCCAATTCTCCTGATCCTAATAGAAGTATTTTTGCCATAATCCTTTTGTTTTC
>JAHDEF010000038.1 GCA_020628975.1 Aquimarina sp.
TGCTTGCCATTGATTATACCATCATTTGACCATAAAAGTCCCCATTTAGCAAAATCTCTAGCGTTACTAGCAATACAACAGAAAGCCTTTTCCATACCGCTTTTGTTGCTATCTAACTGCCATTTGGCATCATTTGCCATTTGCATAGGCTGCCAAAATGAAGCGGACAAATAACTTGTTAATGTTTGTTGAGTAGCCTTTTCGATTACCATACCCAATAATTGAGTAGCCCCACTGACATAGTCAAATACTTGACCTGGCTTTTCGTGAACTTCTAAATCTAAAATTAAAGAACGGATGTTATTTTGATAATTGGCACGTGCTGTAATTGAAAATGGACTTATATATTCTTCTGACCAATTTAAACCTGATGCCATTGAAGCCAAGTCGCCAACGCAAAGTTCATGAGCATATGCCCCTTTAAGTTTAGGGAAATAATGCGCTACTTTTTCATCTAAACTTGAAATATAACCCTGTTCGATGGCTTTAAACATCAAAGCAGTAGTTATGCTTTTTGCCATTGAAAAGGAATTCGTTTCGCTATTTTCTGAAAAACCTTTGCTATAATTTTCGTACCACAATTGCCCGTTTTTAACAACTAAAAAAGCAGCTGTACCTAATTGCGCATTAATATCAGCAAGTGGTTGAGTTAATTGAGCTTTATTGTAATTTTTATGAAAAGGTAAAGGCTTAGGATCGGTTGTTTTAATGATTCTAGTAGCAAAATAAGGTGTATCCTCAATAAATGCAGAAGTATGACCCGTAAAGTAAACCACCCTAATACCCCGAAGGATATATTTGTAATCGAAAATAAATAAACATACTACGAGAAGGATTATAACTAAACCGAAAACTTTAATCATACTAAGCATCTTTTTCATATCAACCGCATTTCATTCGTAGTAACTTACTTGAATTTAAAGCGTGAAACAATTTATGCTTTAGTTTCGTTTGTAGGAATGATACCCAATCGCTTTGCGCGGCTCTCCCAATTTTTACGTGCTAAAACTTGCATATCCTCTACACTATCACTTTCGTCCATTATTTCAAGCCCTAGTAAGGTTTCAATAATATCTTCCATAGTTACCAAACCTGTTGTATTTCCGAAATCATCGACTACAATAGCAATATGTGCTTTATTCTTTATCAACTTGTTGAAAAGCTCAGGAATCGGTTGCTGGTCTTTTACAATAAGAATATCTCTTTTAATTTCAAGTAATTTTTTTTCTCCTTGTTCTTCTACTAAATCTTCTAAAATATCATCTTTTAGTACAAAGCCTGTAATATTATTAGGCATTTCACTATAAATTGGAATTCTTGAAAAACGTAGATTTTTATGCAAACTTCTGAATTCATTTAAACTCAAATTTTCATCAGCAATGACTGCTACCGTAAAAGGGGTCATTACATTCCCCGCCTTAATAGATTTAAAGGCCAACAAGTTTTTTATTACGGTGATTTCATTTTCTCGTATTGCACCTTCTTCTTGTGCGGTATCGGCCATAGCAATGAATTCGTCACGACTCATCATACTGCTATGCCCTGATTTACCAATAAGTTTTGTAGTTAATTGTAACAACCACAAAATCCCTGTCCATTTTAAAGGAAATAATAAGGCATTAAGTGCTTTAGTTGTAAAATTTGCTAAAGATTTCCAATACGTAGCTCCTATTGTTTTTGGGATAATTTCAGAAACTACTAATATTAAAAAAGTCATGATTGCAGAAACAATTGCAACAATATCAAAACCCAAAAAACTGATTTCAAAAGGTAATTTTTCAGCTTGCACCCCCACCAAAATAGCCCCTACGGTATGCGCAATTGTATTTAAGGTAAGAATCGCAATTAGAGGTTTATCAACGTCTTTTTTTAATTCTTCTAAATCATTTATATAGACTTTACCTTCTGCTTTTTTTATAGAAATAAAACTTGGAGTTACGCTTAGTAATACTGCTTCTAAAATAGAACACAAAAAGGAAAATAAAATAGAGATACCTCCGTATAAAAATAGTACAAACATTATCTAAAAAATGGTTTCAGCTAATTTAGGTATTTGTTAGCAATGCGTTCACCTGATATACAAAAAAAGCTATTCCCAGTATTTTAAAGGAATAGCTTTGTATTTAAAATATGAAAAATGAATTCAGAAAAATTATTTTACATCAATAAAAATTCCTGCGGTGTATGACGGATTAGTGTACACAAAATTTCCACTTAAAGGAATAGTAGCACCTGCCGATACGCCTATTTTTTCGGTGACATAATAATTTATCTCCGGAGAAATCGAGGTAACCTCCACATTATTTACGAAAATACCCGAGCTAGATTCAGGCTCACGATCTCCATTAAATAATGGCTGAATCGTATCTAATTTTCCGACGACCCATAATTTTTTATCTAAAAAACCCACGCCAATTTCTAATCCTGAGCGTGATTCATCAGAAAAACCTTCGGTACGTATATTATAACCTGTATATAAATTACCATATACCGATACTTGGTCGCTATTATATATCGATGCGCCTACATCGAAACGGTAGATATGATTGAATTCTTCATCACCTGTAGCTAAACGATTAGCCAACCCTCTACCATTTATTCCGAAAGGCAAATCGAAAGTTACTCCGAAAGTAGCAGAAAAAGTTTCATTTTGAAAAATACCATATTTCAAGCCAATTTGAGTGTCCCCAAAAGAATTTAATTCGTCACCAGCATCTACTTCATTTCCATTAACAATGGTTTTATTAAAGGTATTTCTATAAAAGAATGGAATATTCGCAACTGCCGTTAACCTGTCAGTAATTCCATATTCTCCATACAAATTAGTACTAAATAATTGTACTGTAGTATTGGGTCCTTTACCATTTGGTGTGAAATGCTCATCTGCATTTAAGTACCAGCCAGATAACTTAAAGTAATAGGTTTTCTTTTTTTTAGGCCATCCGCCACCAGCAACTACAGTTGAGGAGATAAACACACTAAAGACTAATAATAGGTATTTCATAATTGATGTTTTCTGTGATAAAATTTACAAGTACTATCGCTGTGCAATTACCTTTGAATTGTAGCAAAACCTACAGGTACATTAAATGCCCTACAGTACAGTAGAACAAATTCATAATCGTCAATATTTGTAGCCTCTGGTAATTCAAATATTTGAGCTCCTTGATTACTTACTGTTTCGCTAATAAACAACGCTCCTGCATTAGTTCTTGTTGAGTTACTTAAGTACAATACTAAATCTGGCACACGACCTGTATCAAAATTACTACTAAACTCGATGGTTAAAGGATTAGTATTTTCTTCAATAATTTCAAAACCACCTGCTGCGCTATAACCTGTTAGTCCTTGGAAATCTCCACTTCCAATAATTCTTTGTACTGGTACGGGATCTGGTTCTGCAATAACCACTGTTTGGTCGCTTACCTCTAACGCTTTGGATACTGATATGGCTTCACCCGATTGCGTGTTTTCTCCAGAAACACTAGCCGTAACCGTTACTGTTCCTTTAGAAATAGGAGAAGGCACTCCATCGTCATCAACCGTTAAAATACTTTCGTCGCTAGTTGACCAGGTTATCGGCACATCTATTTGTTGTAATTTAAAGTTGATAAATTGCGCTCGGAATAACGGAATGTCATTATCCGCAACATCTAATGACGTTATGGTTTGTATAAACTCTAACTTTTCAGGAAAGCCTTCAATGACTGCTTCTAACCCCTCTGCTTCATCAGTAATTCCTAAATTTTCTTTAGTGATAACTGTTATTGAAACACGAGCCATAAAAAATGAAATAGGTGATTCCAATTCCGCTATGGGCATGGCATTTTCTTTGACCGTAAATTTATTTGCAGTATTTGTACTTTCGCCTGTATTTAAAAGATCTTCGGTATTATAAACTTTGGCTGTAATTACTGCTTTTTCTCTTAAGTTTGAAGTATTATTGACAGGTTTTAAAAATTGATTCTCATCAAAATTTACTAGCTCTTCTGTTTGGCTTTCCCAAACAACGGTTACATCATCTCTTGAATCAAAGTTTGTTCTTATTCGTAAAAACTCTTCATTATCTTCGTCAATGGCTAAAGAAAACAGGGCTCCATCAACTCGAAGATTTCTTGATCGTGTAGGTATATTTTCATTTATTACATCTTCTCCAACACAGGAAATTAGTAGAAACGAGATTATAGAAAATAAAAAAAGCGAGCGTTTCATAATTATAAATTTAGAATACCTCGCCTAAGTCGTAAAGTCCGTTTGATAATTACGTAATTTCCAAGAAAAACCTAAAAACTCGTTGTAAAATTAATGCTGTAATAAAATGGCTACATCTTTCGCAAAATAACTAGCTATTAAACTAGCGCCTGCTCGTTTAAAAGCCAACAATTGTTCTAACATTACTTCGTCGTGATTTAGCCAGCCTTTTTCTGCTGCGGCTTTTAACATTGCATACTCTCCACTTACTTGATATACAGCAATGGGCGTATCTATTTCATTCGCCAAATCACGGACAACATCTAAATAAGCAAGACCTGGTTTTACCATAACAATATCTGCTCCTTCTTGAATATCTAAAATTGTCTCGGTCACTGCCACTTTTCGATTGGCAGGATTCATTTGATAGGTTTTTTTGTCTCCAAATCCTGGAGCTGAATCTAAAGCATCTCGAAACGGCCCATAAAATGCAGAAGCATATTTAGCACTATAGCTCATAATGCCCGTATTTACAAAACTATTGTCTTCTAGAATTGTTCTAATCGCTTCGATACGACCATCCATCATGTCGCTGGGTGCTACAAAATCGGCTCCTGCTTCAGCATGGGACAGTGCCATTTTAGCCAAAACTGCTACGGTTTTATCGTTTACGATATACCCATCTTCTACAATACCATCGTGACCGTAGGATGAATAAGGATCAAGCGCTACATCGGTCATTACAATCATTTCAGGAACGACTTCTTTAATTTTTCGAATACTACGTTGCATTAAGCCTTCTGAATTTAAGGCTTCTGTACCTGCGTTATCTTTCAACTCATCAGGTACTTTTACAAATACTAAGACTGACTTTAAACCTAAAGCCCAAAGTTCTTTTACCTCTTCCTCTAAAACATCTAAAGAATAGCGAAAGTAGTTAGGCATCGAAGCTATTTCTTCTTTTACACCCTTTCCCTCAACTACAAACAAGGGTACTATAAAATCATTTACTGTTAATACGTTTTCTGCTACTAAACTTCTAATAGCAGCGTTATTTCGTAATCTTCTTGGTCGTTGTAACGGAAACATAATTATGAGTTATGAGTTATGATTGGTAAATGATGAGCGATTCTTAACAAAAGAATACAGCTTCGTAATTACCTAAATCACAAATCTATTTTCTATTTTCTATTTTCTCTTCGCTTCTGGATTTATCCCAGCCTTTATTTTTTCGTAGTCTTTTATAAATTTTCATTCCCAGCATTAACAAAGCACCCAAAGCAATGATGCCGATAACACCGTAAATCCAATTGAAAGCATTTTTTAGGATGACTAAAAACACTATTGAAAATAATACTAAGGTGGCTATTTCATTCCATAGTCGCATTTGATTTGACGTCCAACTGCAAATTCCTTTTTCAAGTTGTTTATAAAGACTATGGCATTTAAAGTGATAGAAAAAAAGTAATACCACAAAACCTAGCTTTACTTGCATCCAACCTTCTTGAAGCCAATCAGGTGCTAAGTGTAATAACCAAAGTGCAAAGAAAGTAGCCAATATAGCCGAAGGCCAAGTAATTATAAACCACAAGCGCTTAGTCATTAATTGCAATTGCGGTAGTAAAATCAATTTTTCATTTTCAGGCTTTGCGTTAGCTTCAATTTGATAAATAAAAAGTCTTGGAATATAAAATAAGCCCGCAAACCAAGTAACTACAAAAATAAGATGCAGTGATTTTATGTATAAATAGGTTTGCATTAGCTGGTTATTTTCAAATTAGTTTTTAATTCATTTCTTAAATAAAAGCCTGTGACTAGTATTGATAAAGCATCTGAAATGGGAAATGAAATCCATACTCCAAAAATACCAAAGTATTTAGGGAGAATCAATAACAGAGGAATAAGAAAAAAGGCCTGTTTGGTTAAAGTTAATAATAACGCAGGAATTGTTTTACCAATAGCCTGAAAATAAGCTGACCCTATGGTTTGAATAGCTACAAAAGGGGTTAAGGAAAAAACCATGATAATTGCCCATGGGGTTTCTTGCAATACTTTTGTGTTCACATTTCTTTCCGCAGCAGTTATTTCGGTACTTGTATTTAAAAATAGACTAGTTATTTCTTCAGAAAAAAACCAAAGTATTCCGAAAATAAGAACCCCTAAAACCATAGAAGAAATGATAGAAGTATTAATTACTTCACGCACGCGCTTATACTTTTCTGCTCCGTAATTGTACCCAGCAATGGGTAAAAAACCTTGAGTAATTCCTATGATTGGGAATAGCGCAAACATCAGCAATCGACTCACAATAGCATATGAAGTTACTGCCCATTCGCCTTCTAGGTCGATCATAATATTGTTTAGTAGCAAATACACTAAACTGATGACTGCTTGGCGGGCTAGGGTTATCGAACCTAATGAGGTAATTTCAGAAATAATTTCTGTATCTAATTTTAAGTCTACAGCTTTTAGTTTAAGCTCGCTATGAAAAATAAAAAAATAGATAATAAATAGAAAACATGAAATGTATGATAGTGTTGTTGCCCAACCTGCGCCTATCATTCCCCATTCGAAAATATTGATGAAAACGTAATCTAACAATAAATTAAATACGGATGGAATGATCATAGCAATCATAGCAAATTTGGGCTTTCCTTCTGCCCTAATCACCGTATTTCCCATCATGCTCAACGCCAATATGGGCACTCCGTAAAGTACAATGATATAATAGTCTTTTGCAATATCAAAAAGTTCACCTTGACCACCAAAAAGATGTACTAAGTCATCAACAAAAATTAACCCCAAACTGACTAAGGTTAATGTAATAATGATAGTTAATGCTACTTGATTACCAAAAACCTTTAAGGCTTTTTTGCGATCGTTGGCTCCAAGGGCTCTTGACAATACAGAACTACCTCCTATTCCTATAGCCATACCAATGGCTGCTATAAAAAAACTTACAGGTAGCACCACATTTATCGCAGCGATAGCTAAGGCACTTACCCATTTACCTACGAAAATAGAATCGACCAATATATTAAGCGACATTACCAAAATACCTATGGAAGCAGGAATGGCTTGTTGCACTAATAATTTAGATATAGGTTTAATACCTAAAGCTTCGGAGGTCACTTTCGCCATAGATTATACTTCTACTGGTTGCATTGCCCATTCATCGACCCATCTTGCCAATACTTTTGCCCATTCGTCGCGCACATTTAAGCAGGGAATTGTGGTAAATTCTTTACCGCCCACTTCATGAAAAATTTCTTCTCCTTCCATGGCAATTTCTTCTAGCGTTTCTAAACAATCTGAAACAAAAGCTGGGGTTACAATGGCCATTTTCTTCATGCCTTCTTTACCGAAACGTTCAATAGTTCTATCGGTATAAGGTTGCAACCATGGATCGAAACCTAATCGTGATTGGAATGAAGTACTATATGTACCTTCTTTTAACTGCAATGCTTCTGCTACCAAACGCGTGGTTTCGTAGCATTGATGACGGTAACAATATTGATGTGCTTGCGATGGCGTTTTACAACAACTACCATCTATTTTACAATGCGATTTAGTAATATCACTTTTGCGAATATGGCGTTCAGGCACTCCGTGGTAACTGAACAACAAATGTTCATAATCTAGCCCTTCAAGCTTTTCTGCAATGCTGTTTGATAAAGCGCGCACATAATCTGGGTGATTATAGAACGGCGGTAAAGAAGTGATCTCCATTTTAGGAAAATGTTCTTTTTGCAATTCATTTGCCAATACCAAAATAGTTTCCGTCGTTGCCATGGCAAATTGTGGATACAAAGGAATTAGAAAAACATCGTCTACTCCTTGATCGTGTAATTCTTGTAAACCCTCTAAAATACTTGGTGTTCCATAACGCATAGCCAAGGCAACAGGGACAGAAGTCATGTCATCTACTTTAGCTTTCAGTCTTTCAGAAAGTACAATCAGTGGTGAACCTTCATCCCACCAAATTTTTTGATAAGCAGCAGCTGATTTTTTTGGTCTTGTATTTAGAATAATTCCTTTAACTAATAAGGTTCGCGCTAGTAATGGAAGATCAATTACTCGTTCATCCATTAAAAATTCCCCCAAATACTTTTTTACATCTTTAGGATCAGTACTATCAGGTGATCCTAAATTCACCATTAAAACTCCTTTAGCCATGCTTAAAAATTTTAACAAAACTAAAGGTTTTTATGTAGGCTATCGAATTTGCAAACGCTAAATAGGTCTTAAAACCTTTATTATTTTCATTTTGGAATTTTTCCGTTGATTTAAATACTAAAACTACAATCTGTAATTTATGTTTCTATAATTATTAACCAAATGACTAAAGGAATTACTTCGTTTTAGACGTAGGCTAACTTTGAATCATAAAATGGTAATAAATAAAATGATATTCTCAATTAAAATATAGCTGAGACATTTCTGACTATTGGAGATTCTATTTGTGCATTAATTTTTTGTTAATAAGCAAGTGACTATCTAAGTTTCTTCGTTCTTTTAAGTATGAAATTCGTCTATTACTTATTTTTTACATTTTGTTTTTGGAATTGCGCAAACAAAACCAAATCAAGCACCCCACCAATCGCCGAGGATACTCAAGAGCTTTTAGAGGTAAATAAAAGCAAAATTGATGCTATTAAAATCTATAGCTTCAACCAATTTAAATCGCTACTTGAAAAAGAAAACGACACTACTTACGTCATTAATTTTTGGGCAACTTGGTGCAAACCATGTGTTGAAGAATTACCTGCTTTTGAAAAATTACATGCCGAAATTGGATCTAAAAAAATGAAGGTTATTTTGGTAAGCCTCGACTTCCCTTCGGAGGTAAACAAACAACTTATTCCTTTTATAAGAGAAAGAAATCTACAACCTGAAGTTATTGTACTGAACGACCCTGACACCAATTCTTGGATTCCTAAAATTGATAAAAAATGGACCGGCGCCATACCTGCGACTTTATTTTATAACAACAATAAACGAGCTTTCTATGAAGAAAGTTTTGATTACAAAAAATTACATTCTGTTCTTAAAAATTTTGAATTATGAAAACTTTTCACAAATTAACTATTTTGACTTTTCTGGCCATTGGCATAAGTGCTTTTACCGTCATTTCTAATTTTACATCTACAGATAATGGGTATAAGATTGGTGATGTTGCCACAGATTTTAAATTAAAAAATATTGATGACAAATGGGTTTCTTTAGCAGATTATAAAGACGCTAAAGGATTTATTGTAGTATTTACTTGCAACCATTGTCCCTTCTCTGTAGCTTATGAGGATCGTTTGATTGCATTAGACAAAAAGTATAAATCGAAAGGATATCCTGTAATAGCCCTAAACCCAAACAATCCTGAAAAATACCCTTCGGATAATTTTGAAAACATGAAGATTCGTGCTCAAGAAAAAGGCTTTACTTTTCCTTACTTGGTAGATGAGGGGCAAAAAATATTTCCACAATATGGTGCCACCAAAACCCCGCACGTGTATATTTTAGAAAAAACTACTCGTGGAAATATCGTTAAATATATTGGTACTATTGATAATAATTATCAAGATGCTGATAAAGCCGATAAACATTATGTAGAAAATGCTGTTGATGCTTTACTTAGTGGTTCGAAAATCCCTTTATCAGAAACCAAAGCTATTGGCTGTAGTATTAAAGTTTAGGATTACTAAAGTTTAATGAAATATTCTTAGTGAACTACCTCGAGTGCAAGCTTAAGGTAGTTCACTTTTTTGGCTGGTAATAAACTTTAGAAATATAATTCTTGAGCTAATCGATAGGTGTTTGCATGAGCATCTATTATGGTTTTGATATCAGGCGAATACCCCCCACCCATACAACAAACTATAGGTAATTGATGTTGAAGCGCTGTTTCTAAAACAAATTGATCACGTGCTTTACAACCTGAAACACTGCACCCCAATTTGCCTAATTTATCGGAAGCCAAAATATCGACACCACATTGATAAAACAAAAAGTCTGGCTGATGGCTAAGAATAAGCTTAGGTAAGGTTTCTTTTAATATAGATAAGTAATTTTGGTCATTTGTACCATTATCTAAAGTAATATCTAAATCCGAGACTTCTTTTCGAAAAGGATAATTGTTTTTACCATGCATTGAAAAGGTAAACACCTTTGAATTTCCTTTAAAAATCTCCGCCGTGCCATTTCCTTGATGCACATCTAAATCAACAATTAATATACGCTTAGCTTTATTTGTTTTTAATAGATATGAAGCTGCAACTGCCTGATCGTTCAATAAACAAAAAGCTTCTCCTCGATCAGAAAATGCATGATGTGTTCCACCTGCAATATTCATGGCAATACCATATTTCGAAGCATAAATTGTAGCGTCAATAGTGCCCTGAGTAATAATTAATTCTCGATCGACTAAAGCCTTAGATATTGGAAAACCCATAGCTCTTTCTTCTTTTCGTGAAATTTGTAAGTGTAAGAGTCTGCTTAAGTAATCATGAGTATGTACTTCATGTAGTAAATCGACAGCTATAGGGTCAGGATTGAAAAAATTGTCGCTATTACAAGTCCCTTCATGAAGTAGTTGTTTTGGTAACAAATCGTACTTCTCCATCGGAAAGCGATGCCCTTGTTTTAGAGGATGTTCATAACAAGAATGATAAGCTATTTTTAACATTTAGTAGAATAAAGACTTTTAAATGTTACAAATAGAACAGTTCGTATAACATTCTAAATACCCTCACATTTTTCTTCTGTAGCCTCGAAAATAGAGACACATGGTGTGACTTCAAAAGATGTTTGAACATCAATAACATATGACGTATTAGTCAAGCTATTTGCTACAAATGAAGCCAATACAGTTAATTCTGGTCGATCAATAAACGCTTTAAAATTTACCGTAGATGATGATGGGATAGTTAACACCGCAGTATTTAAGTCTGCTATTCCTTCTAACTCGCCAAGCCTTAAAATTTCTACATCACTGATTTTTAAATCTAAGGTAACCTTATCTAAGAAATTAAAGTTTTCAGCCATCGGCTCTCTTAAAGTAATCCTAATATCATTTAGGGTAATAAGCCTAATATCATCTTTATCTGCATTATTTTTTTTCAATTCTGCTTCAAAATTTGTAGGTAATTTTTGCTCTAATGGAGGCATAGTTTCAAACGGACCTGGCACTGTAGCATTAGCTGCAGGAGCAGGCTCGCCAAATTGCAGAAAAGATAGCGGGTAGGTAAACACATAATCAATGTCAAATTTTGTAAAAGCTTCTACGTTTTCCTCAATTTCGGATTGCGAGCAAAAAGTCATTGTGAATACCGAAATAAGTAAACTTAACCCTATAAAAATCTTTTTCTTCATAATAGCTGGTATAACATATTAAATATATAACGTTTCATTAAATAAAAACGATACCCTCTTAAATCTTAAGAAATTGAAGCTCCTGCCGATACACCTTCTTCATCGGGATTTACAAAAACTAGTTTCCCATCAGGGGTTTCGGTCATTAAAATCATCCCTTCACTTTCTACGCCTCTTAATTTACGGGGAGCCAAGTTGATCAAAACACTTACTTGTTTCCCTATAATAGCTTCGGGTGCAAAATACTCCGCAATTCCAGAGACAATAGTACGCGTATCTACCCCAGTATCTACTTTTAGTACTAGTAACTTTTTAGCCTTCGGCATTTTTTCTGCTTCGATAATAGTACCTGTACGTATATCAAGTTTAGTAAAATCTTCGAAAGTACAAGTCTCTTTTTGTGGCTCAACCTCTT